>JAYZAM010000062.1:0-4423 GCA_036339715.1 Pseudomonadota bacterium
GGCCGAATTGACGGGATGAAGTTTCGGCTCGCAGATGTTGATGCGCCGGAAACAGGGGGTGTTGGCGCGATTGGCGGGGCCAAATGCGAGTTCGAGCGCGAGCTTGGGTTTGAAGCAAAAGCTTTCATGGTCGAACTGACCCGCAACACGGATCTCGTCATCACCAGCAATTCTGGCCTCGATCGCTATGACCGCGCCGTGATTACGCTGTCTGCCGGCGGGCAGGATGTTGGCGAAGCGGGCAAAGCTGCCGGACACTTGGGGGACTGGCCGCATAAGGGGCGTCGTGCCCTTTCACCAAAACCGGACTGGTGTGCGCGGCGGTCGACACCAAGAGACTTGACCACTGCGCCTTAGCTAAGCGACCGATTTCGATTTTCGACCAAATAATCGCGCGAAGAAGCCCGGCTTCTTATTCGCGGCTGCGGTGTGCGTCTGAGCTGTTGTGTGGGCCTCAACCTCGGCATCATGACGCCCGTGCCAGATTTCCCAATCCTTAGCTTCGTCAATATCGATCAATTGCGGCAGGACCGCAACGGTCGCATCGCGCCGAAGATTGGCCCAGACATCTTCCATGGCATGCGGCCCGGACCATCTGACATTATAGAAAGGGCTCTTCGTGTGTGCGGTTTTGTGCAGCCCGAACAGCCAGAAGCCACCATCTTGAGCTGGGCCAAAGACTGCATCATGACGCCCGAGTTCTTTCACCGCCTTGCGGAGCAAAGCTGGGGAAATATCCGGGGCATCGCTGCCGATAAACAAAACTGGCCCAGGGGCCGCTTCTCGTAACCCTTTGCTGAGACGTGCACTCAAATCGCCATCGCCTTGGCTGCGGCGTTCGATATGGGCTGGCCATAGCCCACCAAGGGAGCTTGCGAGTTCTTTATCAGGCGCGGTGTAGAGCACGGTCTCCCAATGGCGACTTAAAGCTGCCCGCATTGTTTTGGCTTGCAAGCTGGTCGCAATACGACGGGCGGTGACCGCAGATCCGAGCCCCTTTGCCAAACGGGTTTTCGCCAGTCCGATACGCGGCGGCTTGGTATAGATATAGATTTGAGGACGCCTCATCTTACAACCTCGATGCCAATCACTTTGTTCTGTTCGTCTACGTCGAGAATGATCTGCATCCCGCGCAGGCTTTCATCGAGCGCAAAAACGTCAATCGAGCGCGCAACGCAACCCGGTGTTCCAGCACCGGGGTGGTCAGGAAGGTAAATATACCCGGCTTCAAGTTCATCATCCCAGCTTGCATCTATCGACATGGCTGACCTTCGACTCAGTTGTTCAGGAATAGGACTTTGCCAATTTTTCTGGGTTTGCACCAAGCAAATATCGCGTGATCAGAAAGGCGTTGCGCCAGCTGCGCTTGCGCCAGCCATCACGTTCATATTTTGAGGCATCCGTTCGGGCCTCGGCGGACAATAGAGATAGGCGATTCTTGCCAATGGCACGGACCATCTGAACGTCTTCCATAAACGGTGTTTGGGGATACCCTCCGACCTCACGATAGAGTTTGCGCGAAATCAGCAGACCTTGGTCACCATAAGGCAGGCCAAGCGCCCGTGCGCGCCAATTGGCGCGGCGCGCAATCACTTTTGCCATATGGTGATCAGACCGATAGGCGAGTGTAAAAGCCGCCGCTTTATCCCGGCGCTCGGTCAGGTGCGCTTTGACGCGTTCCGCCCAATCCCTCGATAGTGCAGTATCGGCGTGCAGGAATAAGAGCCAGTCGCCCCGTGCATGCTCGAAGCCGTGACGCAATTGCGCTGCGCGGCCGGTTTCGGGGGCCTCTAGGACGATCGCCCCCGCCCCTTCGGCGATACGCCGGGATTGATCCTGACTGCCGCCATCCACCAGAATAACCTCTCGCAAAAGGCCCGCCTCCAGCCCGGGCATGAGGGAGCCAAGGCAGATCGATAGAACCTCCTCCGAATTGAATGCAGGGATGATGATCGAAAGGGGCGCCGGCATTCGGTCAGTCGAAACTCGCGAATATGGAAAAAATCGAGACCGACAGGTTGCGGGTGAATGGGATGGCCGCACCCGTGAACGCTCCGAGCACGCCGATCAGGACAGTTCCCCGCAGAATCCAATCAAAACTCAATCCGCTCCAGAATGAAAGCAGCAAAAAACCTCCGACCAGGGTCAGTAGGCCGTAAAAGACCGTTGCAATCAGGAGGTCGATCAGAAGCGAAAATTTGCTCAAATCTGGACTCCCATATCCTGCAGTCTTTGCTGGACCAGAAGCAAATCGCGCCAGGCGCGGCTTTTGTCCTGCGGGCGCCTAAGCAGATAAGCGGGGTGGAACATGGGGATGACAGGAACCTCGGTTCCGGTTGGGGTCTGGAAAGGTCTTTCGGAACCCCGCAAGCGCATGATGCCCGTTTTCGTATTGAGCAGCGACTTTGCTGCGACACCACCTGTTGCGATGATGATTTTCGGCTGCGCCAGGTCAACCATTCGGTTCACGAAGGGGCGGCACACGGCGAGTTCATCCGCTTCGGGATTTCGGTTGCCGGGCGGACGCCAGTAATTGACGTTCGAGATGAATGTATTGTGTTTGCGGTCGAGCTGGATGGCACCCAGCATCTTATCGAGCAATTGTCCCGCCTTGCCGACGAATGGCAGACCCTGACGATCCTCTTGTCCACCGGGCCCTTCGCCGAGTACCATTACCGGCGCGCTCAGCGTCCCATCATAAACCACTGTCCGTTCGCAGAGCTGTTTCAGTGGGCATCCGTCGAAACCTTCAATCGCCGCTTTCAAGGTCTCGAGCGTGTCAGCTTGAGCAGCAACTGATTCGGCTTCTGCGATCCACTCGTCCAAAGACTTGGATTTGTTACGCCGTTTTGATGGTCGTTTTGCCTCGCGCGTTCCAGCGACATCCTGAGCGGGAGAGGGCGCATCGACGGCGCCGTGAGGCGAGGTGCCTTGTGTTGCTCGATCGGCCTGGGCCTTCAGAACCGCGTCGATTTCGGCCTGATCAACGGGCACACCCATCTCTTCCCACCAGGCGGTGAGTGCCTTTAACGCTGCGGCAGAGGCATTTTGGGGCATTGAGACCTTGTGAACTTTGTCTAAAGAGGTGGTCAGATACTGGAATATACCTAGATGGCGCGCAAGTCCGGCCGCCAGCTTGTGAGGAGAGAATTGATGAGCGAACGCGAGTCTATGGAATTTGACCTGGTCATTGTGGGTGGCGGTCCAGCTGGACTTGCGGCTGCGATCCGCGCGAAGCAGCTGGCGAATGAAGCCGGCGAGGAGCTCGAAGTCGTCGTACTCGAAAAAGGCGGTGAGATTGGCGCGCACATCCTGTCTGGCCTGGTGCTGGACCCGAAGGCGCTCGACGAACTGATCCCGGATTGGCGCACGCGCGATGATCGTCCGATCCGGACTGAGGTCAACGCTGATACTTACAAATTGCTTGGCCCGAACGGGTCAATGGCGATGCCAACCTTCGCTTTCCCACCGTTTATGCACAATCATGGCTGCTATATCGGGTCGCTCGCCAATGTTTGCCGTTGGCTCGGCGAGCGCGCGGAAGAGCTGGAAGTCCAAGTGTTCCCGGGATTTGCGGCGTCAGAAGTCGTTCATGGCGAGAATGGCGAAGTGCGCGGCGTGGTCGCCGGTGTCATGGGCATCGCCGAAGATGGTAGCCAAAAGCCAGACTATGAGCCCGGCATGGAACTGCTTGGTAAATATGTCCTGTTCGCCGAAGGCGCGCGTGGTTCGCTCACAAAGGAAGTCAAAGCCAAGTATGACCTCGAAGCCGATTGCGATCCGCAAAAATATGGCATCGGCCTGAAAGAAGTTTGGAAGGTCCCGGCGGATCATCCAGAGTTTAACGCTGGCTTCGTGCAACACACATTTGGCTGGCCGGTTAAAGAAAAAGACGGCAGCGGCGGCGGGTTTCTCTACCACTTCTCTGAAGGCGGCGAGAATTATGTCTCTGTCGGTTATGTGGTTCACCTGAACTATAAGAACCCGCATCTTTCGCCCTATGACGAGTTCCAGCGCTACAAGCATCATGACGATATCGCGAAATTCCTGAAGGGCGGGAAGCGTGAGGCGTATGGCGCGCGCGCAATTACTTCAGGCGGCATTCAATCAATTCCAAAGCTGTCTTTCCCGGGCGGTGCACTGATTGGGTGTTCAGCGGGTTTCGTGAACCTGCCGCGCATTAAAGGGACGCACAATGCGATGAAGACGGGCATGCTGGCCGCAGAAGAAGCGGTCGGTGCGATCCGCTCTGAACGCGCGGGTGACGAGCTTGCAACCTATGACCAGGCAGTGCGTGATAGCTGGGTCTGGACGGACCTGGCGCGCGTCCGCAACGTCAAGCCGCTCATGGGACGCTTTGGCACAATGCCGGGCGCAATCCTCGGCATGCCGGATATGTGGATGCGCTATCTGGTTGGGTTCG
>JAYZAM010000063.1:0-4814 GCA_036339715.1 Pseudomonadota bacterium
AGCTACAGACGTCTTGGACGGCTCGCTCGCTGTCGTTGACGGTAAGATTGAAGCGTTTGAGCCGAATGGTTCTGGCGTCGATTTTGATGGGGATTACCTGATCCCGGGCTTGGTCGACATTCATACCGACAATTTGGAGAAGCATTTCTATCCTCGACCTGGCGTGGATTGGGACGCTCAGTCGGCAGCGATTATTCACGACGGGCAATGCGTGTCCGTTGGCATTACGACCGTGTTCGACAGCCTTTCAGTTGGGTCCTGGTCTGACAATGAAGCGCGGCATCTTGAGAATATGCTGAAACTTGTTGAGGGCCTGGAAGTCGCCGATCAGAAAAAACAGCTAAAAGGTAGCCATTTGCTCCATTGGCGCTGTGAAACCTCGAGCCCGGTTCTAGAAGACTTGATGAGCAAGCTTGTTCCACATCGGATGACGCACTTGCTATCCGTCATGGATCACACGCCAGGTCAAAGACAATATCCTGACATCGAAAAGCACAAAGCGCGCTGGAAAGCGCATCTCGGTCTGACTGATGAGGAAGTCGAGGCACGGGTAGCAAACGCTCAAGAAAAGCAGGCCAAGTATACGCCTATGAACCGCGAGGTTGTGGACCGCATCGCCAAGGAACGCGATCTTAAGCTGGCAAGCCACGACGATCAGCTGCCAGAACACATTGAGCAAGCGATCGAAATCGATGCGACAATTGCTGAGTTTCCGACCACGATAGAGGCGGCCAGACTTGCTAAAGAGCATAACATGACGGTTGTCATGGGCGCGCCCAACCTGATGCGAGGCGGGTCCTATTCCGGCAATGCGTCAGCGGCCGATATAGCGAATGAGGGACTGCTGGATGCATTTGCATCAGATTATGTGCCAAGATCGATGATCGAAGCCGCGTTCCGCCTGACACTCGATCCGTTTAATTGGTCCTTGCCCGATGCGATTGCCACAGTGACATCGAACCCGGCCGCAAGCGTTGGGCTGACCGATCGCGGCGAGATCCAAGAGGGCCTGCGCGCAGACTTTGTAAGAGTGCAAGTGAAAGAGGGACGTCCGTTGATAAAGGGCGTTTGGGTCGAAGGGGAGCGTGTGGGGTAACCCTCATAGGAAGCGAGATGTCGCAATCATGGCGGATCGTCACGTACAATACGTGGAAGTGCGATGGACTCTACCGTGATCGTTTAGAGTGGATGGCGCACGGGCTGAGCGCCCTTGCGCCCGATATTGTATGTTTGCAAGAAGCCTTCGAATGTCTTGATGCAAACGTCGATACTGTAGCGACACTTGCCAAACGCCTCGGCTTACGGGTGCACGTGCTCCGTTCGCGAGAAAAGATACGGTCCTTTGAAGGCAAAGACTATCGGTCATGGTCGAACCTCGCAATCTTGTTGAACGCCGCCCTGAATGAACGTCGAGACGTGAAACTCGTGGCGCACGCTTTAGATCCGGATCGGTGGGCGCTACATATAAATTTTGAGATTGATCCAGGGGTTTCAGCGAATGTGGTGAATACCCACTTCACGCACATTCGTGGCACATCAGGGATACTTGGCCGGCGAGCTCAAGCTAGGCAACTTGCCGATCGCCTTCGCGGTGAAACAGAGCCAATCATTCTTTGCGGCGATCTCAATGCAGTTTGGGGGTCTGAGGACTTAGACGCACTTGTTGAGCTTGATTGGGCGGAGCCAGAAGAAGAGGATCCGGGCGGCACGTTCATCGGCGAACGCGTCGGCGCGATTCCAGACCCGCGGCGCATCGATCACATACAGATCAAACCGGGCAAACATCTAAAAGTGAGGATCAAGAGGCGGTTTCCTGCTCTCCTTTCACCGTGCGGCCCGCATGGCGAGTATCCGAGCGATCATGCGGCATTGGTTGCTGATATATCGGTCGAGGCCGCGTGATGGCAGACGGAACCGGCATCGCATCCAACGTGCAAAATCGCGCCAAGCGAAAACGCCCGGTCAATTGGCGCGAAGTGATCGGACTGTGCGCACATTATTGGGGGCAGCAAAAGGCGCTGCTGGGCACGGTTCTGGGTGTGATTGTGATTCAGATATTGATCGACCTCACTATTCCGATCAGTTCTGGCTTGCTTGTGGACCGCGTGATTGCCGCGCTGAATGAGGCAGCAACCTTTGGACCTGCCTATCAGGCTCTGTTTTTGTTGTCGGGCGCGACGGTTGCCTTTCATCTGTTTCGTTGGATCCGGTTTCATCTGCTGCATAATTTTTTGACCAAATCCATGGATCACTTGCTGCGCGATGGCTTTGGTCAGGTTCAGCGGTTTTCGGCGGACTGGCATGCCACCACATTTGCGGGCGCAACGGTTCGTAAGCTTACACGCGGGAAGTGGGCATTCGATTCCATGACGACCATTTTGTGGAATAATTTCTTCCCCATCTTCCTGAGCATTGTCGGGCTGACCGCCCTGATCGCTTATCGGTTTCCCCTCATCGGCCTGATGTTCGTGGCAGTCGTTGTTTTCTATACGATTACGGCCGCGATCATCGCGACGTATTACGTGCGCCCCATGAATATCAAGGCGGCGACATCGGACAGCGCGATCGGCGCATCAATGGCCGACACGATCATGAACAATCCAGCCGTCAGCGCGTTCGGTGCAGCGGACCGCGAGGATCACAGGTTCTTTGGCCTGACAGAACGTTGGCGTGACTTTTGCCGGATCGCTTGGAACCGCGGCGCCGATATGTTCTTCATTCAGAAGATCATCTGGGCCGTGCTTCAGTTTTTTATGGTGCTTGCCTTTATCGAAATGGTGCGATCCGGACGCGCAACCCCCGGCGATGTCACCTTCATTCTGACGGCGAATATTTTGGTCGGCTCCTATCTCCGAGCGATTGGCGATCACATTCGGATGCTGCAGCAAAGCTTTAGCGAGATCGCAGATATCGTTGATATCGTTAAAAGCCCGCTTCAGATTGCCGATATTCCAGGCGCTCAGCCACTCAAGGCTGATTTGGGACGGATCGATTTTGAAAGAGTCAGCTTTGGCTATGAAGATGGCGCTTCTCAGCTTTATCAAGACTTCTCTTTGTCGATTGCTGCGGGTGAGGTCGTTGGCCTGGTTGGGCCATCTGGCTCAGGAAAATCGACTTTTGTAAAACTGATCCAGCGCCTTTACGATGTTAATGGCGGAGCAATCCGGATTGATGGCAGTGATATTTCGCAAGTCGCGCAAGCGTCCCTGCGCCAGTCGATTGCCTTGGTGCCGCAGGACCCGCATCTGTTTCACCGATCGCTTGCGGAAAATATCGCGTATGCGCGTCCAGATGCGACGCGCGAAGAGATAAAGGAGGCGGCGCGCCGAGCCTATGCCGATGAATTCATCGACGCGCTGCCTTTGGGCTACGAGACTTTGGTAGGCGAGCGGGGGGTTAAACTCTCTGGCGGTGAGCGCCAGCGCGTTGCCATCGCGCGCGCTTTTTTGGCCGATGCACCAATTGTGATTTTTGACGAGGCAACCTCTAGCCTCGACACAATCACTGAGCATCACATTCAAGATGCGATGGCAGAGCTTATGAAAGGGCGTACAACGATTATCATTGCGCACCGGCTCTCAACGGTTCGCGACGTAGATCGCATTCTGGTTTTCGACAAAGGCAGAATTGTTGAGCAAGGCGATCATCAGTTGCTGATAAAGATTGCCGGTGGTCGCTATCGCGCGCTGTACCAATTGCAGCAGGATGGAGCATCGACCGAGCGATGAGTGCCGAGCCCCAAACTGCAGCATCGACGCGCGGACCTTTGCGACCGTATCCCAGGCTGAAAACCAGCGCTTGGGATATGTTTACATTGCTGGGCCAATATTGGATGCGCCGCCCAGTGAATTTTGGCCTGTCTATGTTGATCATTGTCGGCATGGTGGCGGCGGATATCGCCATGCCAATGGCAGCGGGCGCTATGGTCGACCGGATTGTTGAAGCCATTGTCGTTGATGGGGATATGTCATCCGCCCATATGGCTCTGTTGATTTTTGCGGCGGCGGGGGTCTTCGGATTCACTCTGCGCTGGATTCACTCGCGCGTCTGGAACCACATGGCGGCAGCCAATATGCGGGAGTTGTTGGCCGATACATTCGAACGGGTTCAGCGGTTTTCGTCGGACTGGCACGCGAACACGTTTGCGGGGGCTACGGTGCGAAAGATCACCCGAGGCAAATGGGCCTATGATGGGATATCAGATATTTTCTGGATCCACTTCCTGCAGCTCGGATTGGTGGTCAGCGGGATTACACTGATCATGTTATTGCGGTTTCCGATTGTCGGGATCCTCTTCCTGGTCACGGTTTTGATCTATATTTCAATCTCCACCTGGCTCGCGATCAAATATGTGCGTCCAGCAAACGTGAAGTCCGCCGAAGCTGACAGTGCGATCGGTGCCTCGATTGCGGATAGCATCACTAACAACGCTGCAGTCAAAGCGTTTGGCGCAGAGCACCGGGAAGACAGTCGTTTTCGCGGTGTAGTGGGACGGTGGTCGGGACTTGCCGAAATTTCCTGGAACAAAGGGCAAGATCTTGCAGCCATTCAGCAATTGCTCTGGATCGGGCTTCAGCTCTCAACCATTTTTGTTTTGATCGAACTTGCCAAAGCGGGGCAAGCGAGCCCGGGCGATGTGACGTTTGTGTTGACGGTCAACTTCATGCTGGGCGGCCGTTTGCGTCAGGTTGGCGATCACATCCGACAATTGCAGCGTACCACGAGTGAATTTGCCGATGTCGTCGATTTTCACAAGCGCCCCCCTCAAGTCAAAGACATGGACAAAGCACCCGATATCCAACCCCCTGGCGGCC
>JAYZAM010000064.1:0-4901 GCA_036339715.1 Pseudomonadota bacterium
AAACTGTTTCAGCACCATATGGCCGGTATCGGTTGTCATCCCGATCACTTCGGCATCGAGATCATATTTGTCGAAAATCTTCTTCGCGAGTTCGATCTTGTCAGGATAGAGCACCATGAGCATGCGCTCCTGGCTTTCCGATAGCATGATCTCCTACGCGCTCATGCCGGTTTCGCGTTGCGGGACTTTATCCAAGTCCATCTCAACCCCGATGCCCTCGCCATTCTCGCCGCCGCTATCGGCCATTTCGACAGACGAGGATGTCAGGCCCGCCGCCCCCATATCCTGGATGGCTTGAATCGCATCGGTCGCCATAAGCTCAAGGCAGGCTTCGATCAGGAGCTTTTCAGTGAATGGATCGCCGACCTGAACAGTAGGGCGATTGTCCTCATCGCCTTCAGAAAATTCTGCTGACGCCATGGTCGCGCCATGAATGCCATCGCGGCCCGTCTTGGACCCGACATAGAAGATCGGATTTCCGGGCGTTGCGCCGCGGGCATAGAAAATCTTGTCCTGATCGGCGAGCCCAACGGCCATCGCATTGACCAGAATATTGCCATTATAGCCTTCATGAAACTCGGTCTCACCGGCCACAGTCGGGACGCCGACACAATTGCCATAGCCGCCAATTCCCGCGACGACGCCGGCCACGAGGCTGCGAGTCTTCGGATGGCTCGGGTCGCCAAAGCGCAGCGCATTGACCAGCGCAATCGGGCGCGCGCCCATAGTGAAGACATCGCGTAAGATGCCCCCAACGCCTGTTGCCGCGCCTTGATAAGGCTCGATATAGGAGGGGTGGTTGTGGCTCTCCATTTTGAAGATGGCAGCCTGCCCATCGCCAATATCGATGACGCCAGCATTCTCGCCGGGACCTTGAATCACATGCTCATTCTTGGTCGGGAATTTTGACAGATGACGCCGCGAGGATTTGTACGAGCAGTGCTCCGACCACATCACCGAATAGATGCCAAGCTCGACCAAGTTGGGAGATCGGCCGAGGCGGGTGATCAGGCGGTTCCATTCCTCAGCATTGATACCATGCTCACTGGCTGAGGCTTCGTCTTGTTCCGCCTGCATTGCGGCGATGATCGCAGATGTATCCGTCATGCGCGCGCTTTAGCGCCATGCGACCAGATTCGCTAGAGCGTTTTTGCCGGTCGTCTCAGCGCGATCCAAGATAAGTGAAGCCGCGCAGGATATATTCCGTCGGCCCGCGCTTGAACACGGTACGCCAGAGGCTGGTGAAGGCGATCGAGAATATCGCCACAGCGGCCGCAATTGCGATGACAAGTCCTGCGCCCAATTGGGCGTAAAGCCCGAAGGCAAAGCCATAAAAGATCAGCGTGAACAGCATGTTCTGTAACAGATAGGCGGTGAGGGATGCTGTTCCGCCGCGCGCCAGGAAGGTCTTGATCGGGCCGTCGGCGGCGAGTGACCATTTTGCCAGAATGCCGAGATAGCCTGCCGTCGAGAATGGGCTGCCGAGCGCGATGATGGCCATGCCAAACATCATTTGCGAATCCATCATACTCTCGGCCTGAACGACGAAATAGGCGCCAAGCGCGCCAATCACCAACCCAATCGGAAGATAGATGCGGCGGCTGGTCTGCCAGAATTTAGCGCGTGGTTCCGCTATCGTGTCATTGCGCACCGCGGCCAAGCCAAACAGGAAGAAAGACATCGCGCCCCAGCCTTGGAAGAGCAGCATGAAGAAGATGCTGTTGCCCCATTCCGTCACGCGGGCAATCACGGTCTCCAAGAATGTGCCTGAGCTGTAAATGGCGAGGGCTTCCTCACCCAATTCCATCATTTGGGCTGCTTCTTTCGCCATGTCTTCTGGCGCGAAGGCTTCGCCCAAGGCGATGAAGCCCGCGAAAATGAAAATCAGCACGACCTGGATGACATAGAGCCAGATCGCCCATTTGATCAGCGTGCTGGCGCTTGATTTGCGGAACAAGAAGAGCAAGCTGCCCAGGACGCCATAAATGAAGAGAATATCGCCTTGAAAAAAGAGTACGATATTGATCGCCGCAAAGAAAAACAGACCGATGATCCGCCGCCAGTAACGGCCTGAAAAAGAGGCTTCGGCGCGCTCCGCCGATTGCATTTGATAGGCAAATCCAACGCCGAACATGAAAGAAAAGAGCGTGTAGGATTTCATCGCGAACAGTGCGTTGACGCCAAAAAAGGCGGCCTGATCAACCCCTGTTTCGAGGCCGCCATTGGCATATCCGCCCATCATGGCGGGCCATGAAAACAGGCCAACATTGACCAGCGCAATGCCGAAAAGCGCCCAGGCCCGTGCCA
This sequence comes from Pseudomonadota bacterium, assembly GCA_036339715.1. GTDB lineage: Bacteria > Pseudomonadota > Alphaproteobacteria > Caulobacterales > Hyphomonadaceae > Henriciella. Next base: position 2,308 of record JAYZAM010000064.1, read on the forward strand.
GATCCGGGAAGACGTGACGCCCGGCCTCTTTGGTTTCCTGCAAGTAACTCATCTTGATGCCCTCCGCTCCCCTAGGGTTAAGCATAGGCCTGAACGAGCTTCATTTTCAAGGGCTGGGAGGTTTAGGCCGCCGCCATCAGGCTTTCGAACATGCCAAGGCCATCTGTGCCGCCTTCGTGACCGCCAATCGCCCGTTCCGGATGGGGCATCATACCAAGAACGCGGCCGTTCTCGCTGATCACGCCAGCAATGTCCCTGGCTGACCCATTAGGGTTGTCGACATATCGAAATGCGACGCGGCCATCACCTTCGAGTTGGTCGAGTGTCGCTTCATCCGCAACATAATTGCCATCATGATGCGCGATCGGAATGGTGATTTCGCTATTGCCTGCATAAGCGCGGGTGAACGCGCTATTTGTGGTCTCGATCTTGAGGCGGTCTGGCCGGCAGACAAAGTGCAGGCCCATGTTCCGCATCAATGCGCCCGGCAGGAGGCCAGTTTCGCAGAGGATCTGAAAGCCGTTGCAGACGCCAAGAATATAACCGCCGCGCTCAGCATGAGCTTTGAGCTGCGAGATGACCGGGCTATTGCCCGCCATCGCGCCGCAGCGAAGATAATCCCCGTAAGAAAATCCGCCGGGCACCATTACCAGATCTGTACCGTCCGGGATCGTCCCATCCTTGTGCCAGACCATGGCCGGCTCAGCGCCTGACATCTGGCGGAGCGCCATTTGCGCGTCGCGATCGCAATTCGATCCTGGGAACACAATGACAGCGGTTTTCATGGCCACTCCTGTTGTTGCGACCGCCTTTAGCAGGGAGTCGGGGCAAAAGGGAATATGCTGATCTGGTATTTCTTGATTGACGCGCGCGGTGCACGCCGTAACACCCCGGCTCATGTCTGCTGAACATCTCTATCGTGGCAATGCGCCGGTCCGTCTGAACAAATGGATGGCAGAACTTGGCCTGTGTTCGCGGCGCGAAGCCGAAGCGCTGATCGCTGGCGGTGGCGTGTTTGTTGACGACGAACAAGTCGAGCAACCGGGCCATAAGATCGAGCCCGGCCAAACCCTGAAACTGACCGACACCGCGCAACGCGCAATCGCCAGCAAATTCACAGCGGTTTTGAATAAGCCTGTCGATTATGTCTCGGCTCAGCCGGAAGGGGATCAAGTCCCGGCGGTTCGGCTGTTGAAGTCAGCTAATGCGACAGATGGGGCGCGCGGGCCGGACAAGTTTGCCAGTCTCGCACCGCTTGGGCGTCTGGACCAGGATTCTCATGGTTTGCTCTTGTTGTCCGATGATGGCGTCCTCGCCAAAGCAATTATCGGGCCGCAGCACAGTCTCGAGAAAGAATATCTCGTCACTGTGCAGGGCAAGATTACCGAAGGTCGCCTGACCCTTTTGCGCAATGGGCTTTCACTGGATGAGCGACGTTTGAAACCTGCAAAAGTGACCGTGGTTGAGGGCCAGACCCTGCGCTTCATCCTGAAAGAGGGCCGGAAACGTCAAATCCGGCGGATGTGTGACCTGGTCGGACTTCGCGTCGTGGATTTGCAGCGTATTCGGATTGGGCCGCTCGAGCTCGGGGATTTGCCAGAAGGCAAATGGCGGATGCTGAAGGCGAAAGAACGTGCCGCTCTGATCTCAACTTCATTGCCGCCCCGCCCAAAACGGGTCGTCGATGAAGATGGAAAACCGGTGCGCAAGGGACGTAGCTTTATCGGGCGCGGCGGCCGAAAGCCAAACCGAGACCGCCCGCGTGATGAACAAAGAGTGCGTCGGGGCGGACGGCGTCCGAACCCGAAACCCGAGTCTAAGCCAGATTAGCTGCCGGCGTCCGGAACGCCTTCGACATAACCTGCTGTTGCGTCTTCATCCCCCGGAATAAATCCGCTTCCGACCGAATAATTTGGTGCGGTTCCGTCGCGCTCAGTCCAGGGCGCCCGCGACACCGCTGCCGGCTGTGCAGGTTGACGGATCGGTTCTTTGTAAAGTGGGTGTGGTTCGTCCGGAGCAGGTTGTTTGACATATTGCGGAACTTCACCCTCGCCGGGTGCGCGGAGCACTTCCACACTTCGGGCGGGCGCGCTCTGAACGGGCATCACTTGCGCCGGTGTTTGCGCACGAGCATCTGGCAGAGACGCCGGTCCACCCAGTAATTCAGGTTCTGCCTTTGGCAGCGGGTCTCCGAACACGCGTGGCACCGGTGACGGGCGCAACTGCTCCAAGGGAACGGCGGCCGGTTGCCGGCTTTCCGGGACGCTGGTTCGGTAGCGCATCTCGCCATGGCGGTCGGCGTCCATTTGCCAGACTTTTGACATCCCTGAAATGGCGCCAGGGCGATGGTTGGCTGTGCCGGGTGTGCGTTTCAATTCGCAGCGCGGTCCGAGCCGGAAGGTCGCTGGAGTCAGGCTCCATGCTGCGCATGCCATTTCGCGATCACATGTTTTCGCACAAGCCTCAGCTGTGGTGCCGCGATCAGACCGATAAAGGTCACCGAAGCGATATGTATCAGGTTCGACCGTAATCTTTTGTTCCTTGGGCGATGCGTCCGCAAAGGCGGGCGCCGCGACAAAGGCAAGTGCTAAGAA
>JAYZAM010000065.1:0-6424 GCA_036339715.1 Pseudomonadota bacterium
ATAGGCCCTTGCCAAGTCGGTTTTGTTTTCCTCGGGCTGGATCAGGAGACATGACTATCCTCGAAGCGCGCGTTCGCGCTGAAGCATTTCAGACGCCAACCGAATATAGGCTTCGCTGCCCGGACAACGATAATCATACAAAAGCGCGGGCTTTCCGAAACTAGGTGCCTCGGACAAGCGGACATTGCGTGGAATGACCGTGTTATACACTTTGGCGCCAAGGACAGAACGGACTTCGTCCGCGACCTGATCAGAAAGGTTGTTGCGGCGATCATACATGGTCAGCACAACTCCTTGAATATCGAGGTCTGGGTTCAAGCCAGAGCGAACCAGTTCAACCGTTTTCAGGAGTTGGCTCAAGCCTTCGAGCGCGAGGAACTCACACTGCAAAGGTACCAGCAAAGAGTCAGAGGCGGTCATCGCATTGATCGTCAGCGAAGACAGAGACGGCGGACAATCGATCAGAATATAGTCATACTCAGTGAGACCTCGGCCTGCTGCTTCCTGTATATAAGTCCGCAACGCGTTGCGCAGTCGGTATGACCGATGCGGATCGCTCGACAATTCTGTTTCGACGCCAGCCAGATTTTCGTCGCCTGGGACAATGTCCAGCCTCGGCACCAGGGTGTTCAGGACTGCATCGCCCAGAAACTCATTATGCACGACGACATCATATGTAGTTAGCTGTCGCTCCGGTCGCGTAATGCCCAAGCCAGTAGATGCGTTGCCCTGAGCATCAAAGTCGATCACCAAAACTTTCCGACCGACGGCCGCAAGGGCCGTGCCGAGATTGATCGATGTGGTCGTCTTGCCAACTCCGCCCTTTTGATTGGCGATCGCAAGAATGCGTGTTTTAGCGTTCGACACGTGAAACCTCCGAAATCTTCAAAATAGCCCCATCCCCGGTTACACTGGGAATCGCTTCGTAGGCGAATCTCCAAGATTCCTGCGCCGACGTCAATTCCTCTTCCCAGCGACGCCCCTTTGGGAAGACCCCGTAAGCGCCCTCTCGCAACCAGGGCGCCGCATATTCGAGCAATTTTGGCAGCGGCGCGAAGGCGCGGGCCGTGACACAGCGGGCTTGGACAGGGTTAACACGCTCAACCCGACCCTGAATGACTTTTGCAGGCAATTTCGCTGTATTTACGGCGGTTCGCAGAAAGGCACATTTCTTTCCGACGGTCTCAATCATTGTGACAGATGCCGCCGGATGCGAGAGCCCCGCCGCCAGAATCAACCCCGGAAATCCTGAGCCTGACCCCAGGTCGATTGTGTGATCGTCATGAGAAATATGTTCGAAAAGTTGCCACGAATCGAGCACATGCCGTCGCCAAACCTGTTCAAACTCGGAAGGACCAATCAGATTTATCTTTCGCCGCCAGACATCCAGCTCATCGACGATCTGAACAATTCGATCCAGTGTTTCACGTGAAACATCTGTTACGGCCGCGAAGGCGTCGGCCCCAAATCCATCGCGATCAGTCATTTGCCGCGCGCTTTCGGTCCGGTCGGCGCCGCACATAAGCAAGTAGCGCGGTCAAAGCCCCCGGCGTGATGCCCTCAATGCGACCAGCCTGACCCAGTGTTGCCGGTCGGACCGTTTCCAGCTTTGCGCGGACCTCATTGGTCAGACCGCCAACCAGGTTGTAATTAAGATCACTCGGCAGAGTCAGAGATTCTTCGCGCCGCAGTGCCGCAACATCTTCTTTCTGCCGCTCAATGTATCCAGCGTACATAGCTTCGATCTCCAACTGGGCCTTGATGCTCGAATCGAGCGCCTTGATTGCTGGAAAACCACGTTCGATTTCGACCATCGTTATCGTGGGATAAGCGAGATAGTCCCATGCGCTTCGTCTCTGACCATCCTGATTAACCTTCCAGCCGAGTTTTTGCGCCTCATTCGGGGTCATAGTCTCGGATTGCAGGAGGGTGCGACCAGAGTCGAGCCTGCTATGTTTCACGTGAAACATTTCGGCACGGCTTGGCCCAACCAAACCGAGCTCAATACCGCGCGCGGTGACGCGTTGATCTGCATTATCAGACCGCAAAGACAAACGGTACTCCGCCCGTGACGTGAACATGCGATACGGCTCAGTCACGCCGCGCGTGACAAGATCATCAATAAGTACACCGATATAGGCTTCAGCCCGATCAAATGTGGCATGGTCTTTTCCGCGCACGGACCGCACAGCGTTCAACCCAGCGACAAGCCCTTGAGCCCCCGCCTCCTCATAGCCCGTGGTTCCGTTGATCTGGCCCGCCAGAAACAGGCCAGGTAGAGCCTTGACCTGCAGCCCGCGATCAAGTGCCCGCGGATCGACATAATCATATTCGATCGCATACCCGTACTCATAGACTTCGACAGCCTCGAGACCCTCAATTTTCCGGATGAAGGCGTCCTGGACGTCTCGCGGCAATGAGGATGAAATCCCGTTCGGATAAACCGTGTCGTCATCGAGTCCTTCGGGCTCCAGGAAAATCTGGTGCCGCGTTTTATCAGCGAAGCGATAAATCTTGTCTTCGATCGATGGGCAATAGCGCGGCCCTTTACCCGCAATTGCACCAGAATATACGGCAGACTGATTTAGATTATCCGCAATGATCTCATGCGCAGCGGCATTCGTGTATGTGATCCCGCAAGAAATTTGGGGAACCTGAATATCATCGTTTGCAAATGAGAATGGGATTGGGCGGTCATCAGCGGGCTGCATTTCAAGGCGATCCCAGGCAATCGTCTTACCATTCAGACGTGCGGGTGTACCCGTTTTAAGGCGTCCCATTGGAAGCTCTAACGCGTAGAGCCGGTCCGATAGACCGATGGCTGGTTTTTCTCCGACACGTCCAGCAGGAATCCGTTCCGCCCCGCGGTGAATGATCCCCTTAAGAAACGTGCCTGTTGTAATGATTACTGCAGGTGCAGCGTATTGTGTCCCGCTTTCGCCAATCACGCCGCCGACCTTATCCTCGGTGATCAAGAGATCTTCGATCCCGTCCGCAATCACTTCAAGATTTTCGTGATTGAGGATTTCCGCTTGCATCGCTTGCCGGTAAAGCTTCCGATCAATTTGCGCTCTCGGTCCCCAGACGGCCGGCCCCTTCGATCTGTTCAACATGCGAAACTGAATGCCGGATTGATCCGCCACCCTGGCCATTAATCCATCCAAGGCATCAATTTCGCGAACAAGATGCCCCTTTCCCAAACCGCCAATCGCCGGATTGCAGGACATTTCGCCGATCGTTTCGATCTTGTGCGTGATTAACGCAGTCCGTGCACCCATGCGGGCCGCTACCGAGGCGGCTTCACACCCAGCATGGCCGCCGCCAACCACAATCACTTCGAATTCAAACTTACCAGACATGTCGAACGCCTCTTCTCTGGCGTCTCATATAATATTCATAGCCGAGACGACAGATTATTTGCCAATGCAAAACGAAGAAAACACAGCACCGAGAATCGATTCCGTGTCGATATGGCCCGTTAGTCCGCCGAGTTCCCGGCTGGCCATCCGAACTTCTTCGGCTGTGAATTCGGCCCCCATACCGGATTCAAGATGATCTAATGCAGAAACAATATGCACCTGGGCGCGTTCGATCCCTTGGCGGTGCCGCGCGCGCGTAATCATTGGAGCGGCGACGTTTTGCGTTAGTTCGGATAAGCGGTCCACAAGCGCTGATTCCACGGCGTCTATCCCGATCCCTTTTTTGGCGCTGATTGAGAGTGTTTCACGTGAAACAGAATCGGGTGCGACCAAGTCTACCTTGTTGGAGATTAAAAGATCACCTGGTTTGACCGCGCTTAGATCCGGTTCTTCCCGGGAATCGAACACCCAAATTCGCAGATCCGCATCTTGCCCCGCTTTTAGTGCACGCCGAACCCCCTCGGCCTCAATCTGATCTTCGGTCTCACGCAAACCTGCTGTATCGGCAATGTAAACGAGATAGCCCCCTAGCGTCAGCCTGACCTCAACAATATCGCGGGTCGTACCAGGCAGATCAGTTACAATAGCCGCTTCGCGGCGCGCCAACTGATTGAGAAGCGTCGACTTTCCGGCATTTGGTTTCCCGAGAATCGCGATCCTGAAACCGTCGCGGATCCGTTCGGAAATATTCCCCTCAGAAAGTGCGTGTCCAAGATTATTCTTTAATTCCAATAATTTAGCTTGGACAGGACCATCAACCCGGTCTGGAGCATCTTCTTCATCGGGGAAATCAATGCTGGCTTCGAGAAGCGCCAGGCAGTGTGTGAGATCATCGCGCCAACCAGAGTACAGTCGCTCTAAAGCACCGTCCATTTGCTTCAGAGCTTGATCAAGTTGCGCTTGGCTTTCAGCATCAATCAGATCGGCTACGGCTTCTGCGCGAGTCAAATCGAGCTTTCCGGCTTCAAACGCTCGCCTGGTAAACTCACCTGGCTCTGCCAAGCGGGCACCCGCATCCATTAAGGACCGTAAGGCCGACTCGACGATAACCCGACCACCATGCAGCGATACTTCAAGCGTGTCTTCCCCCGTATAACTACCGGGCCCCGGCATATAGGTCGCAAGACCGGTATCGATCACAGATCCGTCAGCAGCGAGAAAATCAACCAGTGTCGCGCGACGCGGTTCCAGAGCACTCTTCGACAAGCAGGATTTTATCAGATCGGGTGTCGATGGCCCGGACACACGCAGCGTCGCAATTGCCGCTGGCGGAGACCCGCTTGCAAGCGCACAGATTGTGTCGCGGCGGAGCGCCATGTCTAGTTCTTCATCGCCTCGAAGAACTCGTCATTCGTCTTGGTCTGTTTTAGTTTATCGAGCAGGAAATCGATCGCGTCGGCAGTCCCCATTGGGTTTAGGATCCGACGCAAAACGTAGATTTTCTGAAGCTGAACCTTATCCGTGATCAGCTCTTCTTTCCGTGTACCAGACTTCATGATGTCGATTGCTGGGAAGGTTCGCTTATCCGCGACCTTGCGATCGAGCACGATTTCAGAGTTACCCGTTCCTTTGAATTCCTCGAAGATGACTTCATCCATACGTGAGCCCGTATCAATCAGGGCCGTCGCAACAATTGTCAGCGACCCGCCATCTTCAACGTTTCGTGCCGCACCGAAGAATCGCTTTGGTCTTTGCAAAGCGTTAGCATCAACACCCCCCGTCAAAACCTTACCGGAACTTGGTACAGACGTATTGTACGCCCGCCCGAGACGGGTGATGGAATCGAGCAAAATAACCACATCGCGGCCATGTTCGACCAGACGTTTGGCTTTTTCGATCACCATTTCTGCAACCGCAACGTGCCGTGTCGCCGGTTCGTCAAATGTGGATGAAATCACCTCACCTTTGACCGAGCGTTTCATGTCGGTAACTTCTTCGGGGCGCTCATCAATCAGAAGGACAATCAGGTAACACTCTGGGTGGTTTTCCTCGATTGAAGCGGCAATGTTCTGCAGCAAAACGGTCTTACCCGTGCGCGGCGGCGCAACGATAAGTGCCCGCTGACCCTTCCCGATTGGCGAAACGATATCGATCACCCGGCCAGAACGATCCTTCTTGGTCGGATCCTGTCCTTCCATCAAAAGCCGCTCTTCAGGATAAAGCGGTGTCAAATTATCAAAGTGAACTTTCTGCCGCGCTTTTTCAGGATCTTCGAAATTGATCGAGCTCACGTCGGTCAGCGCAAAATAGCGTTCATTTTCGCCAGGCTCAGCGATTGGACCCTCAACCGTATCTCCGGTTTTCAGTCCGGCCTTTTTGAGAACCTTGGGGCTGACATAAATATCGTCCGGACCAGCGAGATAATTCGACTCTGGAGACCGCAAAAAGCCGAACCCGTCCTGCAAAACTTCAACGACGCCTCGGCCGATAATCTCGACTTCTTGTTCGGCGAGCTCTTTCAAGATCGCAAAAAGCATATCCTGTGTGCGCAGCGATGAGGCGTTCTCAACCTCCAGCATTTCGGCATAGGCCAAAAGCTCGGTGGGAGATTTTTCTTTCAATTCGCGAAGATAGACTTGGGACGGAAGCTCAAGTTCAGGTGCAGTATCAGGCATAGGGTGCCGGTATCCAAACAATTCAATTGGGAAAATAGAGCCTATGGAAGGCGATGCGCCGGACGGCGACTTTCGATTCATATGCGGCTCTGGGGTGAAATCGTCAAGAGGACACCTGAGAGCGGTCGTGATCTTTCGTGCAAGTCCGCTTCGGACTGTTCTATCAGAATGGCTTTACCACGGCGAGTATCACGACCCCGATCATAATGATGAACGGCACCTCATTGAGCATTTTCAACGTTTTTGATGTTGCTGCCACTTCACCACGATCAATTTTCTTACCCAGGGAAATAAAATAGCCGTGCAATCCGCTCAACCCCACGACCAACAGTAATTTCGTGTGCATCCAGCCCATGCTGAGCAGCGCCTGGTTCATCACCAGCATTGTAA
>JAYZAM010000066.1:0-11698 GCA_036339715.1 Pseudomonadota bacterium
GCCTCAAGCGTTGTCAAAGCATCGAGTAATTTCGCATCCGCTTTGCCCGGCTTTTCGAGCTGCAAAAGAGCCTGTCGCGCTCGATTAATCGAGGCGTGTGGAAACTCAGACTGCATCGCCTGCACCAGCAGATCTTCTCGAACAGCGTCGCCAGCGCCGCAAGCGATCTGAATTTTTTGAGTGCGTTCCTTTTCAGTACTTGCAGATCGATTGAAGCCCTGTAGCGCGTCGCGTTTGAACTTTAATGCATCCAACGCTGCACCGACACCCAATCCGCCTGTCGCCTGAGATAGAACCGTCATCGCTTCGGGTTTAAGGCTTACGGCCTGCTCGAGGCCGGATGCCAGAACCGCCCGCCACAAGCGATCCGCTTCATCCTCTTCAATTGCCTTGAACCCAGGGGCCACGGAGGCCTCAAGGGGAAACCGGCGCAAAATCCGTGCACAGAAAGCGTGGATCGTTTCAATCCTTAGTCCGCCCGGCGTTTCAAGCGCTCGCGCAAACAAACGGCGGGCTTCGCGAAAGTCTTCATCTATGTACGAATCAGGCGACCGCCCCTCCAACCTGGATAAAGAGTCGCGGAGCGATTCATCCGTGGCGACGGCCCAATCCCCGAGCCTCGAGAAGAGGCGGGCAAGCATCTCATTTGCGGCAGCTTTTGTGTAAGTGATGCACAAGATCGAATCCGGCGCAGCACCGGGCCGACCATCGGGCTGCCGCAAGAGCAATCGCGCGACCCGGTCGATCAGGACTTTGGTTTTTCCAGACCCGGCATTCGCCTCCACCCACGCCGATTGCGTCGGCCTCGCCGCATCAGACTGGGCTTTTTTCGCCGCTTCGAAGTCGAGCGTGTCCGGGGACCAAACAATCTCAGTCATAGGTTGTCAGCCCCGCCCATTCGGCCCGGCGTGCAAGTCGCGTATACGCGCTTTCATAAGTGATCCGTTCAGGTCGCGGCGCGCTCAGATAGGGGTGCTCCGGATTTTCGAACGTGACCAGCAATTGCCGCAAACCGGTTTCCGCGTCCGCAATCAGCTCAGCCACCGGCTTTTCATCCAGCTTCGCCCGCGGCGCTGCTGCGCCAAGTTCTGTAACGCCGAACTGCGTTCCGAAGCGGATATAGGTCAATGCCGTGACAGCACTTTTACCGAGCTGGTGGTAACCGCCCTCTCTGGCGATCAAACCCTGTAAAGGCATTTGCGGACTCAAACCGAGTCGCACTTGCTTTTCACTGGGCGGGCGTCCTGTTTTGAAATCCAAAATTGCGATCGCGCCATCTGTGCGCCGCTCAATGCGATCTGCAGTTCCGCTCAGGAGGAAGACGTTTTCACCAAGTTGCAAACCAAGCTCGCCGCGCATCTCGGTATATGGAGCCCCTTTTAATTCATGACTTTGCTCTGCCCGCCAGTCTATATAATCCGCGCACACACGCCGCCTTTGGTCGCGCAAGGCGATGAGATCGGCCTCTGCCTCGCCGCCTTGGCGCAACTCCGACTCTAGTAGCGATAATAGCGCCTCAGCTGTCGGGGCGGTTCCTTCAATTTCAAAACGCTCGAGCGCTTTGTGGATCGCCGTTCCCCGGACGCGCGCATCCGGCGGGAGATTCAGTGCATCTAAGGGTCGTATATTTAAGACTGACTCACAGTAAATCGCATACGGATCCCGCACCAATTGCTCAATCCGAGTCACCGAGAGGCGCTTTGGCCTCGCGGCGGTGGGCGGCTTTGGTCGAGGTTCGGCCGTAAATTCAGGAGGTAAGGCAGGCGCGGTCTCCATTTCGCGCAACCAGACGATCGGATCCTGTCCCGGAGGCGGCGCGAATGCAGCATCTGCCTCCTCTTTCAAGGCCCCGCGCACCAGCGTTTTGAGGCGCCAAAGCCATCGTGAGGCCAAAGCTGGCTTGTCATCCCGGCGTTTCGAGGCAAGCAAAGTCACCTGTGGCGCGCTGGCGAGCTGCGCAAAATCGTGCGCTGATAAGCCGATCCGTTCATCCGGGTCAGACAATCCAATTTTGGATCTGAAAACCCTTGGAAGAAATGCATCCGCTGGAGGCTGCTCCGGCCAGACGCCCTCATTTAAGCCTGCGAGGATCAGGCGATCGGCGGTCTGCAAGCGCGCCTCAAGCGGCCCCCAAATCGCAAGACGAGGATGCGATGCACCACTTGAAACGGACAATGCCTGCGCCTCGGCTTCTAACAACTCCGTCAAAACGGCAGGGGCCTGCTCGCCCAGCGGCGCCGCAAGCTCAACCAGATCGCGTAGCAGTCTGGATAAAGCCGCGCCGTCTTCACCCGTCCAAGGTAGCGGTGTCGCGGCAACTTCGGTCATGGTTTCAGCGACGGCCTGAAACCATATCTCTCCGGACAGAATATCCTGTGTGAGGTCGGCCTTGTCGGCCAGGATTTGCGTAAGGTCTCTGAGCAAACGCTGGACCTCTTCGAAAATACCTGGCTCCGGGCGCGGACGATAACTCGGGGGGTCGCTTTGGATCGAATCCACAACGCCGATGAGCTCTTCCCAATTCGACCAGGTGCGGGGACCACGCAAGAAATACTTATCCAGCGCGAGAGTGCCCTCAGGCGTGAACCGGCTCGCAGGGTGCTGCAGAACAGCCATCAAGTTGATCGGATGCGAAGGATCGAGCAACCAGGTTGAAACCAGGAGCGCTAGGCTGCCGGCTTTGGTCTGAGAGAGTGGAAGCCCAGCTGACGGCGCAACCTCGATATTCCATCGCCGCAGCATTGCACTGACACGTCTTGCAAGACCCGCATCCGGCGTGACCAGGGCGGCAGTCTGATCTGGCGTTTCAAGCGTTTCCCGCATGAGCAGCGCAGCGATCCACGCTTCTTCACTGTCGTCCGAGGCCTCGATCAGAGTCAGCCCCGCGAGCGCGTCACGCACATAATCTGAAGGGTCTTGATCAGATGCTAGCTCGCGGAGCCTTGCGGTCCAATCCGCCGTGCTCTGCGCTGGGGCGAGCGCTTCATGAATAAGCCTCCGACGTCGCATCTGTTGATTTCTCTCGCCCATCAGGGGCCAGGCGCGCACTATTTGCGGCGTCAGATCTAAATCAACCAGCGTCCGCGCCAGCGTAAATTGCGGATGAGACGGTGTCTCTGCAATCTGAGCAAGTGTTGAAGGCGACAAGGCCAGATCAAGTCCGGGGAGCACAACAAGCCCTTTGGGCATCGCCATCGCCGCCCGCATCAACAATCGGCTTGCCGGTGTCGCCCCAGTCGAACCCGCTATGATAACAGGCGCTTCAGGCGGATGATCCAGCCAGTGCCGCGTCATCGCCTCGGCCGCTGCAAAGCGGCGTGCATATGGATCCATTGCCGTGGCTTCGTCGAGGCGCGCGGGCCAAAGGTCGGTAATGATTTTCAGGAACTCAACCGATTGCTGCCAATGAACCGACAAATCTGCATCAGGCACGAGTTGGCTCAATTCTGTCCAGTCGACATCGCCCGATAAGGCCGCCTGGTCGAGTAAGCGCGCCAGCTCTCGCGCCGCTGAGAGACATGCAACCGCGGGCAAAGGCGATCGCGTAGATTCGAAATATTGCATCACAAGCCGGGTCAGCGCGCCGATGCGCGCGGCAGGTGAAATAACCGGAGGCAAATCAGCCAGCGCGGCTTCTGCGTTAGGCGGAGGGTCACTCGTTTCGAGATCTCCGAGCGCACGGATGTTCGGCAAAAGGCAGGCTTTTCCGCCTGCCGCCTGATGCAAGGCAAATGCAAGCGTGCGCTCAGATCGCCGGTTGGGGACATAAATCAGGGCATCTGCCAGCGCTTCAGGATTGTTTGCGAGATCGGTTTCTTGTGCCAGTTGCTTCGCAAGTTCACCAAGAAAGTCCGCGCCCGCAGGAATGGAAAAAACCGATGGACCTGGCGGATCAAATAGCTCTGTCATGCGCCATGGCAGCGGAGCCAGAATTCCGCATCTTTCAACGCATCAGGGTCACCAACATGCAGCCAAAAACGATCCAAAGGTTGCCCAAATATGCGTCCCTTGGGCAACAGATCATTCCAGATTCGATTGGCCGAAAACGGCTCGACCGGCGCACGATCATAAAGCTGCGGCTTGAGAATGCGGATGCCGGCATACGCCCAGGGTGCGCGTGCGGCTTCCCCGCGGCGAGAGAGCCGTCCGTCTGCATCCTGAAAGAAATCGCCTGCGCCGGGGAACCCAAGACAGCGCTCAGTGTCCGCCAATAAGAGTAATTCATCCATGCGCTCTGCATCGAATGCTGATGCAAGTTCAAGCAAAGGCTCGGCCCCAGCAGGTGCCCAGAACGCGTCTGTGTTGACCACCAGGACTGGATCATCCCCAAGTAAAGGCCGGGCTTTGGCAAGCCCACCACCCGTTTCCAGCACTTGCTCGCGCTCATCGGAAATAACGATTTGCAGGTCCGATCGGTTTGAGACGTGCGCCTCGACCAACTCGGCGCACCAATGCACATTCACGATGGCTCGCTTCACCCCAGCGGCAGCGAGATTGTCGAACAATCGGTCAATCATGCTCCGGCCTGCCACCTCCAGGAGCGGCTTCGCGGTCTCATCTGTTAATGGGCGCATACGGGTGCCAAGCCCCGCAGCAAGCACCATAGCAGTGTGTGGCATGTCTCTCATTCCGCATGCTCCAGGATAAATGGGGCCGTATCGGCGATGAATTTTCTCATCTCGGAAGCCGCTGGGTGGTTTAAGTTGCGCGCCAACATAGTCAGCTGGCGCGGCATAAATGCCTGATAGCGCGGCTTACCATCACGTTTCACCAGACGTGCGAAGACACCGGCAATACGCAGGGCGTTCAAGGTTCCGATCACGGCAAGACGGGTCCGGAACGCGTCCTCTTCCTTTCCTGTGGCATCGAGATAGGTGCGGATCGCCGACTCGGCGGCATCTTCGGTTACTGTTCGGCGGGCGTCTTGTGTCAGCATCGCCATGTCCCACGCGTCCCAGCCAATGACCGCATCTTGAAAATCGAGCAGGCCAATTTCCCCATCTGGCAGCCAGAGCAGGTTCTCGGCATGATAATCTCGAAGTGTGAATTCACGCGGAAACCCGACTGCCTGATCGATCAGCTCTGCCTTGACCGTCTCCCAGCGCATCCGATCCATATCCGTCATACGCGCCCGTGGATCGTAGAGATGGAACCAATCAGCAAACAGATCTGCATTCGCCCCAAGCGCCACCTCATCAAAATCGAGAATGGGCCAACGCTCGCCATACTTCGATAGAATATCAGGCTTTGGGTGTCGGTGCAGCTTCGCCAGGTTCGCCGCAGCGTGCTGATACAAAGGCACTTCCGCCATGCCGTTTTCGATGAGGCGCGCGAACTCTCGTTGATCGCCAAAGTCTTCCAACAGCGCCAATCCGAGCCCGCTGTCATGATCATAAATTTCTGGCGCGCGGAGGCCGGCTGAGCGGAGATGATCGGCGATTAACACAAAGGCATCGACCCGGCTCGACGCGAGCCGCGTCATCGCATTCCAGCCCAGACGCTGGCGCTCATCGCGGCTCATCTCTGGTGTACAGGGATCATCCTCGACACGCGGGGCGTCCATCAGGATGCAGGTCTCTCCGCTTGCTGCCCGCACACGTGCGTAGCGCCGGGTCGAAGCATCTTGATCGAACCAGCCTATGCGTGCATCGGCCCAACCCGCATGCGCCAGAAAGGTTTGAATTTGATCTTGGCGAGTCGCATCAAAGCTCATGCAGACGTTTCTGCCAGTCTTCGCCCGCGGGTTCCAGACGCGCCGTGCGGTTTTCCCCAACCATTTCAATCGTCAGATCGAGCCGCCAAGCCGGTAAGTGTTCGCCTGCGCGATCCGGCCACTCGATCAATGCCAATCCACCCTGCGTTTCGTCCCAGCCAAGCTCAAACACCTCATGTGGGTCTTCAAGGCGATAGAGATCGAAATGAAAGATTGGAAATTGCGGCGCTTCATAGGTCTGGACGAGCGTATACGTTGGGCTGGGCACTTCCGTGGCTCGTTGCATGAGTTCAGAGATGAGCGCCCGCGAGAATGTGGTTTTCCCAGCGCCGAGGCCGCCCCGAAGGGCAATTACATCGCCCGCCCGCAGACGGGGGGCGAGCGCCTTCGCGAGCTGCTCTGTGGCGGCCAGATCAGGAAGTTCAAAGGCGCGCAAGGCCGGCCTCTATCGCAGACACTAATTCCTCAGTCGGCTCACACCCCACGGATAAGCGGACATAACCCTCCGAAACGTCGTCGCCCCAGCGGGCGCGGCGCTCAGCGCTCGTATGTACGCCGCCAAAACTGGTTGAGGCGAAGATCGCCGGACACTCATTGATAAAGCGCTCTGCGTTGATCTCCGGGTCGAAAGTCAGCCCGATAAGGAGGCCCAGGCCCGGATATTTAAGCGACTGGACTGCGACGTGGTCTTCCATAAGATCGACCAGCGCCATCGCATTCGCGCACATTCGCGCCATCCTCAATTCCAAAGTCATCAAACCACGATGGACCAGGAAGGAGGCAAACGGGTCGGGGATCGAGCCGGATACTTTTCGCCAACGCCAGACCTTTTGGAACAGGGCCTCATCGCGGGTTGCGACATGCCCATAAAGACAATCGGAATGACCCGCCATGGCTTTGGTGTCCGAACTGACAACCATATCCGCACCGAGATCGAGCGGGCGCTGCAAAAGCGGCGTCAGAGTTGTGTTGTCGACCACGACAGTCGCGCCTACGGCGTGCGCGGCTTCAGCGATTGATCGGATCGAACAAAGATCCAGTCCCGGATTAGAGGGTGTTTCGAGCCAGACCATGGCATAAGGCGAAAGGTCTGCCATCGCGATTTCCCGGGTCGGAACGGCGTCGAACTGGATGTCGTGCGCCGACAAAATCTCTTCCAGCAAAACCCGGGTGACATAATACCCATCTGAGGGCACCAAGATGCGATCTCCCGCCTTCGCTGTCGCCATCAACCCAGCGGTGATTGCTGCCATTCCAGATGGAAATGCCACAATTGGGGCCTCTTCCAAGGCGGCAATCGCGGCTTCAGTGGCCTCGACGGTCGGGTTGATATCGCGGCCATATGTGTAAGGCGTATCTGGCGTGCCTGCCAGCGCATATTTGGCGGTTGTCACGATTGGCGGACTGATCGGCTCACCATTGCTGAGCGCGCCTGAGCGGGCGTGCAGCATGGCCATTATGCGGGATGCGTTTTGTTTCTCCATTGAGGGCTTGTGGCACAGTCTTCAATTGTGGAAAAGAACGTGAAAACTTGCCGCAGCGTCGCGACTTGCAAAAAGATGACGCATGCGTCATGAAAATACAAACTCGGGAGGGTTGTAAGGTCGTGGATCTTTCAGGTGCAGAGCGTGTAGTTATCATTGGCGGGGGTCAGGCAGCAGCTCAGGCCTGCGCTTCGCTTCGCCTGTTCGGATTTCAAGGTACGATCACCTTGATCGGCGAAGAAGCCGCCCTTCCCTACCAGCGGCCACCTTTATCAAAAGCGTATATGAAAGGTGAGCTCGCCGAAGAGCGGCTCTATTTCAAGCCCGCTGCCTGGTATGAAGACCAGAATATCGAGACCATCCTCTCGATGCGCGCAATCAAGATTGATCGCAGCGCGCAGACAGTGGAACTCGATCACGGTGCGATAATTCCCTATGACGCATTGATTATGGCGACGGGGTCCCGACCACGTGCCCTTCCGGTTGAAGGCTCTGATCTGGATGGAGTGTTTGATCTACGAGATCTAGCAGATGTCGAACGCATCCGGCCACGCATGATCGCGGGACGGAAAATGGTAATTGTGGGTGCCGGATATATCGGCCTCGAAGCCTCTGCCGTGGCCCGTCAGATGGGATTGAACGTCACCGTCCTTGAAATGGAAGAGCGCGTTCTGGCCCGGGTCACGAGTCCGATCATGAGCACGTTTTTCACCGAAGAGCATACACGCCAAGGGGCCGACATCCGTACCGGCGCGCGTCTTTCGTCGCTGCGCGGAACAGACGGCAAGGTCACGACTGCAATTCTCGCCGATGGCACAGAGCTTGATGCAGATATCGTTTTGGTCGGGATCGGAATTCTGCCCAATACTGAATTGGCCGAAGCGGCAGGTATTGCCTGCTCAAACGGCATTTTGACCGATCGCGATGCGCGCACCAATGATCCTCGAGTCTTTGCCGCTGGTGACTGCGCTGCGAGGCCGCTTGTGCATTATGGACGCAAAGGTCGCCTGGAAAGCGTTCACAACGCGATTGAACAGGGAAAGCTTGCAGCCGCCGCAATTATGGGGCGACCACGCCCCGCCGAAGACTGCCCTTGGTTTTGGTCCGATCAATATGATCTAAAGCTGCAAATCGCAGGCTTGAGCCAAGGCTATGACGAAACCGTCGTGCGCGGCGACCCGGCGGACCGAAAGTTTGCGGTCTTCTATTTGCAAAATGGCAAGCTGATTGCCGTAGACGCAATTAACAGCCCACCTGAATTTCTGGCGTCCAAAAAACTGATAATGACAGGCGCACGACTTGCACCCGAAACCCTAAGCGATACATCACAATCCATGAAAGATATTGCGGCAACCGCCGTATAAGGAGACGACCAAGCAATGGCCAAAATTACCTATGTCGATCACGAAGGCACCGAACGTGTCGTAGAAGCCACGAATGGCGAGAGCGTGATGGAAGCAGCGATCAAGAATTCGATCCCCGGCATTGATGCCGATTGCGGCGGCGCTTGCGCCTGCGCAACCTGCCACGTCTATGTCGACCAAGCCTTCATGGACAAAGTCGGAAGCCCTGAAGACATGGAACAGTCCATGCTCGACTTCGCAGAAAACGTTCAGTCAAACTCGCGCCTATCTTGCCAGATCAGCGTCAGCGACGACCTCGACGGCTTGAAAGTCACAACCCCGGAAAGCCAGCACTAGGCATCTCCTGTTCATTTGTAAGCACCTCCGCACTTCGCGGGGGTGTTTTCTTTTGTCCTGACGTGGCGTGACGGCTTGGTGCCGGAACGGAACTGACTATCTCAAGCCCGCAAACCAATCTTTTTCTAAGGATGTTGATATGACCAGCTATACCGAACTGCTGGCCGGCTTGGAGCGCCGCGCTGATCACACAATTGATGCGCATATCCCGGAAAGCTGGATGCAGGGCCGGACAACCTATGGCGGGCTGACCGCGGCATTGTCGCTGCAGGCAGCACTGGGCATGGTCGACGATATCCCGATCCGTTCAGCGCAAGTTGCCTTTGTCGGTCCGGTGGGCGGCGACGTTTCCATCAAGCCGAAGCTGCTCAGACGTGGCAAGAACACCGCCTATGTCAGCGTTGACGTGGTCGCCGGCGATGAGGTCACGGCCCAA
This sequence comes from Pseudomonadota bacterium, assembly GCA_036339715.1. GTDB lineage: Bacteria > Pseudomonadota > Alphaproteobacteria > Caulobacterales > Hyphomonadaceae > Henriciella. The sequence goes on from JAYZAM010000066.1 coordinate 9,334, forward strand.
TCCATCTTCGCCTTCGGCAAAGCCAAAGAAAGTGCCATTCATTTTGACGATATGCCGATGCCAGAGGTGCGCCAGCCAGAAGAGATTGAACCTTTTTTCAACGCGCGCGGGCCCCGTCCTGGCTTCACGCAAAATTTCGATATGCTGATGGCGCTGGGTGGGCGTCCGATTTCCGGGTCCAAGGAAAAGTCCATCGGGCTCTGGATGCGGCACCTCGATCCAAACACGCCGCAGGATGCAACCGCCGTACTAGCCATCGGAGACGCGCCTCCTCCTGCCGTCATGTCCATGTTTACCCAGCCGCTGCGCATCAGTTCCATGACATGGATGGCGGAGTTCATGACGGATACGATTACAACCGATCCGGAAGGCTGGTTCTTCGCGCAGCACACAGCCCAACTCGCTAAAGATGGGTATTCCAGCCAGTCCATGCGGCTGTGGAATCGAAGTGGTGAACCCATCCTGGTTGGCCGGCAGACGATTGCGGTTTTCGGCTAATTGCCTATCCCGAAAAGACGGGAGGCAAGACATTGGACGCAGACACAGTCATCGCGTCGCCAGGGCTTGGCGAACACGCAGGTGTTTTGGGGGGCGCGGTTGTGGCGCTAAACCGACTTAGTTGACCAACGCAGCTTTCAGGCTTTCCAAATAAGCAACTTGCTCTTCGAGCGCGTGCAGATGTGGACTTTCCTTGCCTTCGGCGAGCAAAGCGCGGTGTGCTTCGTCATACTCTTTCTGAACGCTCTCAACCGAGACGCTCTCAAGATTGACAGCTTCTTCGGCGAGAATGGTCAGACCGGCTGGCGTAACATCGGCAAATCCACCGCGCACGAACAGGCGCATTGTGGTTTCACCATTTTCTTCAACACGTACGACACCATTCTTCAGGGTCGTCATAAACGGGGCATGGTTCACCAGAACGCCAAACTCACCATCAGAACCCGGAGCGATTACGTGATCGACCTCGCCAGAGAACAGCTCCCGAGCTGGGGAGACGAGTGAGAAGTGCAATTTGTCAGCCATGAGCCGTGCTTTCGTCTGATAAGACTGGCCCGCCGCAGCGGGCCAGATTCAAATTGTTTAGGCGGCGTCTGCCAGCATTTTCTCTGCTTTGGCTTTCGCTTCGTCGATTGAGCCAACCATATAGAAGGCTTGCTCTGGCAAGTGGTCATACTCGCCTTCGATGAGGCCTTTAAAGCCAGCCACAGTGTCTTCCAGTTTCACCTGAACACCAGGCGAGCCGGTGAAGACCTCAGCCACGTCAAATGGCTGTGACAGGAAGCGCTCAACTTTACGCGCACGCGCGACAACGAGTTTGTCTTCTTCAGACAGTTCGTCCATGCCGAGGATCGCGATGATGTCTTGCAGTTCTTTATAGCGCTGGAGGATCTCCTGAACGCCACGCGCAACTTCGTAGTGGTCCTGACCAATGATCAGCGGGTCCAAAATACGAGACGTAGAGTCGAGTGGGTCCACAGCCGGGTAGATGCCTTTTTCCGCGATTGAGCGGTTCAGAACCGTTGTCGCGTCCAAGTGCGCAAACGAAGTCGCTGGCGCTGGGTCGGTCAAGTCATCCGCAGGCACGTAAACCGCTTGTACGGAGGTAATAGACCCTTTGGTGGTGGTTGTAATCCGTTCTTGCAGGGCACCCATATCGGTTGCCAGGGTCGGCTGATAGCCCACCGCAGAAGGAATACGGCCGAGAAGCGCTGACACCTCAGAACCGGCTTGTGTAAAGCGGAAGATGTTGTCGACGAAGAACAGAACGTCCTTACCTTCTTGGTCACGGAAATATTCCGCTTGAGCAAGACCGGTCAGAGCCACACGTGCACGGGCGCCTGGAGGCTCGTTCATCTGACCAGAGACCAGTGTCGCACGGCTTTCGCCTTCGAGATCGATCACGTTCGCGTCCTGCATCTCGTAATAGAGATCGTTACCTTCACGTGTCCGCTCACCAACGCCAGCAAACACTGAATAACCGCCGAACAGTTTCGCGATGTTGTTGATCAGTTCCTGAATAAGAACGGTTTTACCAACACCGGCACCGCCGAACAGACCAATCTTACCACCCTTTGTGTATGGGCAGAGCAGGTCGATAACTTTAATCCCAGTGACGAGCACTTCAGCTTCTGTTGACTGGTCAACAAAGTCAGGCGCTGGCGCGTGAATTGGCGCTGTGATGTCTGAGGCGACAGGGCCGCGCTCATCAATTGGCTCACCGACAACGTTCATGATGCGGCCAAGTGTGCCTGGGCCAACCGGCACCATGATTGGCGAACCGGTGTCTGCAACAGCCTGTCCGCGAACCAGACCTTCTGTTGAGTCCATCGCGATGGTGCGGACGCCGTTTTCACCGAGGTGTTGG
>JAYZAM010000067.1:0-4470 GCA_036339715.1 Pseudomonadota bacterium
GCGGGTGTTCAACTTTTTTCTTGGCTTTCGAAGGTGATCCATTCATATATGAACGACTTGGGGCAAATACGTCACAATTCAAAGATCTGGCCTCCGCGTGCGTCCCCCCACCCAGCCTGCGGATGAGGCCAGTAGGGCCCACTGGACAGTCCCCGTTCGGTGGGCCCGCTCGTATTTGGTGTGGGCGTTAACCTAGGCGCAGGCTTTGACGAAACCGCGTATGGCATCGGTCGCAAGCGCGAATTGAGCGAAACTGGGTTTCGATCCGGTATAGGTCTTGATATCTGCCAGCAGCGCGTTGCGTTGGGCGGCAAATTGTTCCGTCCACTCGGAAATCGAGTTCATTGACAAAGCTTGATGGGCGGCTTCGGTTTGCAAGAGCTCCAGTTCCCGGATTAGACCGCGAAGCGCCAGACGATCCCAATGCGGCATATCGGCGATTGCCTGCGAGGCCGCGTTTCTCAACCGATCCAATGAAAGTGCATCACCGACTGAAAGATAGGCTTCGACCGCTTGTTCAGGATCAATGCTACTTTGAGCAGACAGAGCTGCGATCAAGGGCGTATTGGTGACCAAACGGGTCGAGGCAATTTGTTCCGCAAGCCCATCTGGAACCTTGTCGCGCCCCAATTGATTCACCTGCCGACGAAAGACCGCGCGCTCATAGGCAGACAGCTTTTCTGCCGGGGTATTCGAGAGAGCCTGGCTATACGGTTTAAAAGCTTCGATCCGGGTCTGGATGGTTCCGTCTTGAGCGGCGTGAAGGACCGATTGCGTGAATTTGGCGAGAGCACTGGCCAGTAAGGCCTGAGTTGCGATTTGTCTTTGCGCGGGAATTTGGTTGTCGAGCGCATTATTGGACGCGAGCAGATCTGTCGCGTTCATCAGGGCATGTGACACTTCGAACGCCGCCACGATATCCGCGTTTGATGCTCCTGTTTGCTCACGCAATCTTAGCAAAAACACGGGTCCAGCAATATCAATAATCCGGTTGGCGAGAACGGTTGAGATGATTTCTCGCTTCAGGCGATGCGCTTGCATGACATCTTCGAATTGCGCCAGCGCTTCAGGGAAGTAGCCTTTCAGGGTTTCGGTAAAGTAAGGGTCATCCGGCAGATCAGACGTCACCAAATCATCGAACAAGACAATTTTTGTCCATGCCATCAAAACCGCGATCTCCGGCCGTGTCAGGGCGCGACCAGCCGTTTTAAACTCTGCCATTTCCGCTGTGCTCGGCAAGCCTTCGACCACACGGTCCAGAACCCCGCGATCTTCAAGGCGAACCATTAAGCGCTCAAGCGCATCATGATCGCGAAGGGCAGCTGCCTCGGCCAAACTCACGGCGCTGGTTTGCGCATAATTATGGCGAAGAACATAGGCGGCCACATCATCGGTCATTGAAGCGAGCAACGTGTTGCGCTCACCACTCGGAAGAACGCCGCGACGGATGGCTTCCGTGCACAGGATCTTGATGTTGACCTCGTGGTCTGAACTGTCGACCCCGGCGGAGTTATCAATAGCATCCGTATTTAAGCGAACCCCATGCAAAGCGGCTTCAATACGTCCGCCCTGGGTCAGGCCGAGATTAGCGCCCTCTCCGATCACTTGAGCCTTGAGTTCTGGTGCATCGACACGAATAAGATCATTTGCCCGATCTCCTGCGTCCGCATCATTTTCGTGGCTCGCCTTGATGTACGTTCCGATGCCACCAAACCAGAGCAGTTCGCATTTCGATTTTAAAAGGGCGTGGATCAGTTCGTCCGGGGTGACACTGTCTTGTGACAAGCCCGTCAGCGCTTTTATCTGTTCTGAGAGCTCAATAGACTTTGCGCTGCGATCAAAGATGCCGCCGCCTTCGCTGATCAGGCTTTGATCATAATCCATCCAGCTCGATCGCGGGAGATCAAACATACGTTTACGTTCATTCCACAGTGTCTCCGGATCCTGAGGATCTGGGTCCACGAAAATGTGCATGTGATTAAACGCGGCCTGCAGGCGGATTTGTTTTGACAAAAGCATGCCATTGCCGAACACGTCGCCGCTCATATCACCGCACCCAATAACAGTGAACGGTTCTGTCTGAATGTCTTTGCCGATTTCCCGGAAGTGGCGTTTCACAGCTTCCCAGGCACCCCGGGCCGTGATGCCCATTTTCTTGTGGTCATAGCCGGCTGACCCGCCAGAGGCGAACGCGTCACCCAACCAGAAACCCTGGGTCACGCTGATCTCGTTAGCGATATCCGAAAATGTTGCCGTACCCTTATCGGCAGCAACCACCAGATATGGATCGTCGCCGTCATGGATGACGGTCCGCTCCGGCGGATGGACGTCGCCATCTATGAGATTGTCCGTCAGTCCAAGCAGGCTGGTGATGAAAGTCTTATAGGCTTCGACCCCCGCATCCCGTACGGCTTCTCGGCTGCCGCCGACGGGGATTTGTTTCGGAAAGAAGCCGCCTTTTGATCCGACCGGAACGATGACGGCATTCTTGACCTGTTGTGCTTTGACCAGGCCCAGGATCTCGGTTCGAAAATCATCGCGGCGGTCAGACCAACGCAGCCCTCCACGTGCGACGGATCCAAACCGGCAATGGACGCCCTCAACTTCGGGGCAGTCCACGAAAATCTCCCGAAACGGCTTTGGATCCGGTAGGTCTGCCAATTCGCGACTGGCGATTTTAAAGCTGATATAAGGACGCGCAGATCCGTTGGGTTCGCGTTGAAAATAATTGGTGCGCTGAATGGCGGAGATTAGCTCTGCGACGCGCCGAATAATCCGATCGTGGTCGAGGGATGGAACCGCTTTCAAGCCTTCTGTGATCTTACTGTTCGTCTCAGCTTCTTGTGCGCCGCGATTGCCTTCAATGTCAGGATCAAATCGTGTTTCGAACAGGTCGACCAGCATTCTGGTCAGGATAGGATTTTCATTCAGGGCCGCGATTTGGGTTGTCCGCGCGGGATCCATGCCGCTCTGATGACGATATGCGCATAGCGCCCGGCACAGCGCGGCTTGGCGCCAAGTCAGACCGGCATTGAAGATCAGCGCGTTGAATCCATCGTTCTCTGAGCGTCCGCTCCAAACCGAAACGAATGCATCTTCAAATGCTGCGCCAATCGTTTCCAGATCGACGCTCGCACCATTCTGACGTCGCATCGAAAGGGCATGGACCCAATATTCGTGGGGCGCATCTTCAGCGGGTTTCTCCGTGGGCGAAACCGGGTATCCGGTCTCGAACTCAACGAACAGGCCCATGCGCTCAAAAACCGGGACGCAGTCGGAAAGTGCGATTGCGCCATTCCGTGAATAGATTTTACCACGCACCCGATCAGGGGCGTCATTCGGAAGGGTATAAGCCCGCAGACAAATCGGATTCGATCGGTTGAGGCAGGACAACATTCCGACGTCCAGCATTGCCTCTTCGGGGGTAAAAGCCTCGCGATAGGCCGCATTAAAGGCATTCGAAAACAGCATTGCGAGGGCTTGCCCGCCGCCATCTAGTCCGCTTTTTTCAATCTCATCTCTAAAGCGATCAATCCATCGCCGCGAGAGTTTGGATATTTCCTGTTCAAGTATGTTCGCATCCGGATGCATGCCGCCAACCGGGAGGGCGGTTTGAAACAGCACCCGGACCATGGCCGTGCCTTCAAAGCTTGGCTGGAAGCTGATCATACGACCATTCCAGGCCGATTCTATCGCTTCTGAGATTTGTCGCCGAAGCGCTGTATCATAAACCTCGCGCGGGATAAAAACGACCGTGCTTACGAATCTGTTGAATCGATCGGGGCGGGTAAATACCCGCACACGCGGGCGCGCCACGAGATCAAGAACGCCTTGCATGATGGGGGCGAGATTTTCCGATTTGGTTTGAAACAGCTCGTCGCGTGGCCAACCCTCAATAATGTTTGAGATAGCCTTTTCATTATGGCTTCCGGGCAGGGCGCCGAGAATATCCAATACCCGTTCCATGCGCCGTCTCAGCAGTGGAATATTGCGTACCGATTCATTGTAAGCTTCTGCAGTATAAAGGCCGAGAAAGCGGGTTTCGCCGATGACTTCGCCTTTGTCACCATAGTGTTTTACGCCGACATAATCGCATGCGACGCGGCGATGAACCCGGCTCATCAGCGTGGCTTTGGCCAAAATCAGGGTTTCGGGTTCGGCGAGGAAATCGCCAATCTCTTCGGTCAAAAGAAGCGGTTCTGCGCCGCGGTTCAAAACGTTGCGGCGATCGTCGCGCAACAGCCCCAAATTGGATCCATCAACCATGTCAGGTTCTTCCGGCAGGACGTTGCCGTCTGGACCGGTCTGAAACCTATATGTGCGGGTCCCGAGAAATACGAAGCGCTCTTCTCCAAGCCATTTCAAGAACTCTATGGCTTCATCTTTGTAGCGCGGTGAGACATGGGCGCAGCTTGTGAGACGCTCTATCTCTTCGCGCATTCGCCGCCGCATATCCTGATAATCACTGGT
>JAYZAM010000068.1:0-5910 GCA_036339715.1 Pseudomonadota bacterium
CGCCCTGGCTGTGCACCTGGGACGATCACGAGAGCACGAATAATTCCTACCGATCTGGCGCCGAAAACCACAATCCGGAAGCCGGAGAAGGCAATTGGACAGATCGCAAACAAGCGGCGGTTCAAGCCTATCTCGAATGGATGCCCGTCCGTGACCCGGAAGTGGGGAAACCGAGAGAAGCGCTATACCGGCGGTTCGACTTTGGCGATGTTGCTTCTGTCATCTGCCTTGAGACCCGCCTGACCGGACGCTCAGACGAGATTAGCTGGTTCACTGAAATCGGCGGCTTGGAACCCGCACAAGTGCCGCTGGCCGCCGCCCGAACCATGGTCAAAGTCCAGAATTCCGAACGCACAATGCTTGGCGCTGTTCAGGAAAATTGGCTGGACGAGCAGCTGAAGGATTCCACAGCCAAGGACAAATCCTGGCAGGTGCTCGCCAATCAGATTGTCATGGCACGCGTTCGTCCGCCCAATTTTACGCAAACGCTATCCGATGCACAGAAGTCAGCGCAGGATATTGGCTATATTCAGCAGCTGATCCCGTTCAGCCAACTCGGATTACCTTTCAATCTAGACGCCTGGGACGGGTTCCCGGCGGCGCGAGATCGGTTATATGCCAGCGCCAAAGCAGCGGGGGCACGACTGGTCACTCTGACCGGCGATACGCATACCGCCTGGGCCAACACGTTGGTCGACGCGGATGGTGAGCGCCGCGGCGTCGAATTTGGCTGCACATCGGTGACGTCGCCGGGACTCGGTCTCTACATCAAAGAGGTTCCAGACCTTGGACAGCAATTCGTCGATGCCAATCCAGAAGTCGACTTCTATGATCCGTTCGACAATGGCTGGACGGTGGTGACCCTGACCAAAGACGAAGTCAGAGCGGATTATCGCAAAGTGTCAGACGTTACACAGGAGACGTTTGAGGCCCGCGCCGTGACCAGCTTCGCGGCACAACGCGATGGTGGCGGCCTGACAAAGCTTCGCCAAGTCTGATTTATAGGGTCGCCGCGGCACCCTTGCCCACCTTGGAAATCCATGCTGTCTCGCCCGCAAACGAGACTGACAGGAGGACGCAATGGGCGTTTTGGACGGAAAAGTGATTCTGGTCACAGGCGGGGGCAATGGTATCGGCAAAGAGTGCGCGCTTCTGGCGGCACGCGAAGGCGCGAAAGTTGTCGTAAACGATCTTGGCGGCGCTTTGACCGATGATGGGTCATCGTCGGGTGATGCGGGGCTTGCCGAACAAGTCGCGCAGGAAATTCGCGATGCTGGCGGCGAAGCCGTATCCAACTCCGAAAGTGTCACCGACATGAAAGCGGTCCAAGACATGGTTGAGCAGGCCAAAGACAGTTTCGGTGGCCTGCACGGGATTATCAATCCGGCGGGGATCCTGCGCGATGGCATGTTCCACAAAATGAGCGAAGACGACTGGAAAGCGGTGATCGATGTCCATCTGCACGGTTCTTTTAACGTCACACGCGCCGCGATTGAGCTGTTCCGCGAACAGGAAGATGGCAGCTTCGTTCTGTTCACATCCACATCCGGTCTGATCGGGAATATCGGCCAGGCGAATTATGCGGCGGCGAAGATGGGCATTGCCGGCCTGTCGCGTATCGTTGCGATGGAAGGCGCCCGCAAGAATGTCCGGTCGAACATCATTGCTCCCTTTGCCTGGACCCGGATGATCGCCTCCATTCCGGTTAAGGATGAGGAGGGCGCCAAACGCGTCGAGCGAATGCGCACCGGCATGCGCGCGGACCAGGTGGCCCAACTGGCGGTCACGCTCTGCGCCGATGGTGCAAAACACGTTTCCGGTCAGATCTTCAGCGTGCGCGGCAATGAGGTTGTGCTGTTCAATCAGCCGCGTCCGGTGAAATCGGTTTCACGTCTCGAGGGCTGGACCCCTGAAACGCTGATCGAACAGGGCTTCGGCGCTATGGAAGGCAGCTTTACGGATCTCGGCGCTACAACCTCCGTGTTCCCTTACCCACCCGTCTAAGCTATCTCTGCGGCCTAAGATTTGCACTTGGGCGAGTATGCAGGACGATACATCATCAGGACCGATTGAGCAGGTTGAGACGCTGCCTGAAGGAGCGGTGCGCGCCAAACTGGTGGAAGGCCCGGAGGGTGAGCTTTATTTCGTGCCTGAGACCGGGCCTATGGCTGAGATTGCCAGCGCAGTGCCGGAAACCGCGACCGAACCCGGTTCTAACCTATTTGCCTGGACCGATCCTATTCTGGCGGATCCACTCGGCTGGGCGCAGACAAACCTGTTAAGCGCTGACATTCTAATGCCAATTATTTGGCAGATTGGCGCGATCCTGATCGCTTTGCTGGTCGGGGCGTCCCTGACGGCGCGCTGCAAACGCATGGTCGCGATCGGGCTCAGCCGGTTGCCGGAAAATGTGCAGAGCGTCGTCTCCGAGACGGCCCCAAATCTCGTGCGTCCGGCGCTTTGGGCCGCCTTTCTGTTCGGAGCTCAAGCGACGATGGCCGGGGCGGGTATGGACAGTACGCTGGTGCGGATTGCCTCATCCTTGTCGCTGGCCTGGTTGCTGATCAATATCGTCACGGCGTTCCTGCCTCAAGGGTTCAGAAAACCTGCCGGCTGGGTGATCTGGATTTTCGCGGCGCTCTACGCAGTCGGTATTCTTGATGAAGTGATGGTTTGGTTGAACTCGATCGGACCTCCCTTTGGCGGCCGCGTGATCAGTCCGGTCTTTGTGGTTCAAGCCATCGCTACTGTGGCGCTCTTCATGTTCGCCGCGAACTGGCTGGCGAAAAAGCTTAAAACCCGTGTCGACGAATTGCCTCAGGTTGAACCATCCTTGCGCATTCTGATGGGCAACGCCGTTCAGATTGGCCTGTTCTTCGGCGCCGCTCTGCTGTCCATGGCCGGGCTTGGAGTACCTCTCTCTGGTCTTGCGGTTCTGGGCGGCGCGATTGGCGTTGGTCTCGGTTTTGGCATGCAGCAAATCGTGGCGAATTTTATTTCAGGGGTGATCCTGCTGACGGACCGATCGATCAAACCGGACGATGTGATTGAAGTGGATGAAACCTATGGCGTCGTGAAATCGCTCGGCCTGCGCTATGCCTCGGTGATCACGAGAGATGGCAAAGAGCACCTCATTCCGAACGAAATGCTGATCACGGACAAAGTGGTCAACTGGTCCTATTCAAACAAGGAAGTGCGCGTCAAACGTCGCCTGCGCGTCGAGTATGAAACAGATCTTCGGCAAGCCGTGGCTTTGGTTGAACAAGGCGCTATGCAAACCGATCGGGTTCTCGCCCGACCCGCTCCTAAATGCCTGGTTATGGAGTTTGGTGACGAAGCAATCGAAATCGAAGTCCGGTTCTGGATCAATGATCCGGAGAATGGCGTTTCGAACGTCTCGTCGGCAGTGTTGTTAAACATCTGGGACCGCTTCACCGAGGCCGGCATTGATATTCCGCTGCGCCATGAGGACGTCCTGATCACGCCTGGATCGACCCTGAAAGTGGAAATGGTCAAAGCCGCCAAAGACGAAGATGTTTAAAAGAACAATCGGCCTTTGCGGGCGCGATCGATGAGAATGACTGCACCACTTAAAACCATGGTCAGGGCGAGAAACGCGAACAGTCTCATCCACCAGGTATTGAAACGGTCTTCACCGGTAATATCCATAATGTGGAAGCGCCAAAGAATATCGAAGATGCGCCAGTTGGTCGTTCGTACCGATTGCACAGCACCGGTTGTTGCATCGAAGTATATGCGTTGCTTCGACGTCGTGTCCTCGATCACCCAGGCGGGTAAAGCGCCAGCGTATTCTCGTGGGGCCCGTTCGGTCAGAAACGTCGCTCTCGCTTCTATTCCTGGGATTTGGGCCGTGCCTTCGCTGTCTGCAAATCGCCTCTGAAGCGCCCGAAACGAAACCGCATCAAGCGGTGACCAGGATTCACCGGTGACCGCGTCAATCATCGCCCGCGTTTCAGAGGTCGTGATAATCCAAACCGGGCGATCGAGGAAAGGCTGCAGCTCTGCACCGAGCCAAACACCTGAAACCTTAGAGGCAGCTTCCATAGCTCCAACATTGACTGTCATATCCTGCAAAGCGCCGTGCTCAATGCTCGGTCTCCACGGATCACCCCGGATGACCTCGATCGGGAACAACGTGAAAAACAATCCGCTCAGCGTCCAGAAAAAGAGTTGAATCCCAACCACGAGACCCACGATCTTGTGCACACGCGAAACCCGCCTGGCCATGAGAGACATTAAAATACTCCAGGTATTGGTTAGGCCTTCAGGCCCGAATACCAACCACCTAACCAACGCGACGCCCTTCGCCAACAAGGGTTTAGCAACTTATCTCGCGTATTCAGGGCTGATGTTAACCAGACCCGCAAGCCCGCCAACCCTCTCAATCGTCGTTCCAATGTATAATGAGGAAGACGTGATTGATGGTTTTTTCGGGCGTCTGCAACGCGCCCTGCAGACGGTCACGCCATCTTATGAGATTGTCTGCGTAAATGATGGAAGCCGGGATCTCACGCTGGCGCGGTTGCGGCAGGCAGCGGAAGCTGACCCGCGCATCAAAGTCGTCAATCTCTCCCGCAATTTCGGCAAGGAAATCGCGCTTTCAGCGGGGCTGGACCACACAACCGGCGATGCGGTCATTCCAATTGATGCCGACCTACAGGATCCACCCGAAATCATTCCACTGATGGTCGCCAAATGGCGCGCAGGTGCGAAAGTTGTTCTGGCGAAACGCCGAGATCGTTCTTCTGACAGCTGGCTCAAGCGAATGACCGCGAACGGGGCCTACTGGCTCTTTTCAAAACTCACACTGCCTCGCATCCCGCAAAATGTTGGCGATTTCCGATTAATGGATCGCGTCGTGGTCGATGCAATCAAGCGCCTTCCCGAGCGCTCACGTTTCATGAAAGGGCTGTTCGCCTGGATCGGATATGAACCTGAAATCGTCGAGTATGATCGCGAGGTTCGCTCCGCTGGCGAAACCAAGTGGAATTACTGGAAACTCTGGAATTTTGCGCTCGATGGCATCACGTCATTCTCATCTTTACCGCTGCGGATCTGGTCCTATCTAGGGATTGGTGTGAGCCTGCTCGCAATGGTGTATCTGGTCTGGACCGTCGCAAAAACAGCAATCTTCGGCTTGGACGTTCCTGGCTATGCCTCGCTGCTCAGTGTGATCCTGTTCTTTAACGGTATTTCCCTGATCGGAATTGGCGTCATCGGCGAATATCTCGGCAGGATCTTCACTGAAGTCAAAGCACGCCCACTCTATATTGTCGCTGAAACGATTGGCCTTGAGACCGAAGAACAGCAACGTGTTCCTGGTCATCAGAAGCGCGCCTGAGACCCTGAGAAAAAAATAACAAAAGAGTCATAATTTCCCTATTGACCACATTTGTAGTCATCGCTATTGACCACAACTGTAGTCAAAAGGTGAGACGATGAGTCTGCAAATCACTCCTGCCGAACTGGAAATCATGAAGGTGCTGTGGAAGCGTCCTGGCATCGGCGCGTCTGAAATTGTTGACGCGCTCGATGGCGAACAGGACTGGAGCCCCCGCACCGTAAAGACCTTGCTGTCACGCCTGGTCGAGAAAGGCGCGCTCGATACGATCGCCGATGGGCGGCGCTATTTGTACCGTCCGCTGATCGCCAAGCGCGATTATCAGAAGAAAGAAGCCGGACAGCTGATCGACAAGCTGTTTGGGGGACGCGCCGCCCCATTGGTGGCGCAGCTCGCGGATGCACGCGGGCTAAGCAATGACGATATCGAAGAACTCGAAGCTTTGTTGGGGAGACTTAAGCAATGAGCTGGACTGAATTTCATCCGCTAATCCAAGAAGCGACCCTGACAACATTTGCAGTTGGTCTGCTGGTCCTTCTGGTCCTGGC
>JAYZAM010000069.1:0-47946 GCA_036339715.1 Pseudomonadota bacterium
ACAGGTCAGCTTGTAATGCCGGATCAGCTCGAGTTTCAGCAGAAGGAAATGCAGAGCTTCGAGCGGCGGAAAATCGTCCTCATTCAGCACCTTATTGACGAGGAACAGCTTGTCCTCTTCCCAGCCCGGCCGGGCGAACTCGGCAGCCGCCCAGTGCACGAACTTGCGCTGAAACGCCTTGCCCTTCGTCAGGCCGATCGCATCATGTTCGGCCAGATACGCCAGAAGTTTCTGAGCCGCGCCAATCATGGGCGCACCCGCAAGAGCAGGCTCATCATTCTTCACCGGCTGGAGCAGGAACGTCATCGCAAATTCATCGTCAGGCTTGTTACCAAACAGGCTAACGACGAAAGCGCGGGATGCCTATTCGAGGTGTTCAAGGTTCGAACCCCGAATGTCGCGCCTAACCCGAAGCAGCACAGATCGTCGGGTTTTTTCCGCTTGCAAATCAACGGCTTATATAGTTTAGTTTGGCGCGAGTGACGTGCCACATTCCATATTTTTTATCCATATTTTTCAATCACTTACGGGAAGTGTAATCGATTCTTGGTCCTCAGCTCGGTCTGATTTTGGTCCACAGTTTTGTAGACCGCTTGAGTTCGACGCCGCTCACCGGCACCGATAGCCATAGTTAACGCGGATTGTACTCCCTGCCAAATCAAGCTTGATCTATAGAACTAGATTTCACCGCTAACTACAATGCACAGAGCGCCGAAACTCAACACATCATACTAACGTCAACACCTAGCGCTCGACCGATATCCGCATCATGCCCAGCAATCCTCCAAGAACGATATCGCCGCCCGGCAGGAGGTGAATGACAGAGTAAGCGCCATTGTAAATGTGGCTATCACCAAGGCGAAGCCGTGTAACGGCTTCACCCGTCTCCCAATCAAGACCTGTGACCTCCCATTTTCCGTCTACGAAACCATTGACATAGACCTGTTGGGCGCCGCCAGAAATCATGGGGACGGTTGATGGGCTCGATACAGTGGGATTTGCCCAGGCACGCACCCAGCGGTCAGCTTCAACGTCCCATTCAAACTTTTCAGCACCCGTCGGTCCTTTGCGTAGTCTACCAGACATGACAACATTCTCCAGCATTGTTGGCAATGGCGATGGCAATGTGTTGTTTACCACCAAGGCACCGTAGCCATATACCGCAACGGATTGCTCAGACTGGGCGCGCTCAAGGTCAGACTTTCCGAAACTAACCTGAATCTGGTCGGCAATTCGACGCGATTTGGTCCCTGGCTTCTGGACGAAATCCTCTGGAATATCGTCGCGCCAGAAGGCGACGACATTCATAATCAACTCTCCGTCCGTGATGACAACAAGTTTGTCTTCCTCGTCTCCGAAGCCCATAAGTGAGGGCGTAGAGCCTGATCCGTTGCCGAGACTCACGCCGCCAAGTTTGCCGGTGAAGGAATCGTATTCTGATGACCACGCGCCATACCCTCTAGAGTGAAGTGTTTCCCCGTCCCAAACCAGTTTATGGAGCCTCCTATTTGAGAGAACATAAATGCCACCACCCTCATCAATGGCGATCGAGTTCGTAACCTGCTCATCGTCAGCCAACTCATGAATGATCGGTGCCTGTTCAAAATTTCGGTCTACGATGACGACAACGCCGCCCATCGTCACCAGCGCCAGCATGCCATCATAAGTCAGATTCAATCCGAACACAGCATCAGGGTCTTCCAGTGTTGGATTGAAATATTCGCGCGGCAGCTGAAAGCGGCGCTTTTCCACCAGTGGTGACAGCGGATTGCCGGGTTCGGCATCACCATAAACGACGACATCGTTGTTGACGACAGTGTAGAAGTCACCATTGCGGTCGACGACATTATAGATTGCTGCTCTGGCGACGACCCGCTCAACATAACGTGGATAGTTCCGATTGAGATAGCCAAGCAGTTCAGCTTCTGAGGCCGTACTATCCATTTCGACGGCGATACGTTCAGCATCCTCGACAGACATGAAGGGTTGACCTTCCACAGGCAGAGCATTGATCAGTTGAAACTTGCCATCGCTAATCAGGATTTTGGAGATACGATTATTGTTGGCGGAGATGGCCACCTGCTCACCTGAAGGATAAGTTGGTAATTGCATAAGCGTGAGGTTCACCAACCCTGCCGGGACCCTTTGAATACCCTCATCATCAATCTCGTGAATACCGACCGGCCCAGCAAACGGAAGGGAATCCTGTTGAGCCGGATTAAAATGCGTGGTGGCAAGCTCGCTGTCCACCAGATTTGGGTTCATTGGAGGAAACTCCGGACCCGACGCATCAAAGACTGGGATAGTGGAGCATGCACCAAGCACGGCTACGATTGCGACTGCAGCAGCAGCGATATGAGGTTTCATTTGTTGTCTCCCAGAGTGACAGATTTGTACTGGTTTAGCGAATTGTCAGAATACTATTCAGCTTGAGACGTCGACTGTTGCTCGTCTTGAAACGCCATCCAGGCTCGAGAGAGGATGAAATCCTCAATATCATCGACTTCCTGTTGGCTTAGGCGGCCGGCGAAGTTGGGCATGCCAATCGCTTCGCCGGCCCCTTGAAGGAGGAAAGCATCAAAAGTGTCTATCCCGAGAGTCGCTGACTGCCTCAGATCGGGGAGCGTTCCGGACGAAATGGCCGCGCCGCCATGGCAGACACCGCAGAATCGACCGTAGAGGTCTGTGCCCCGTACAACCGCTTCAGCCGAATGCGGCTGTCGCGCTGGCTCAGGCGTTGCCTTCTGCGGAAGCGCGGCGACGTTTAGCTCGCCCTCTCCGCCAAGTTTGAAGGCAAGTACATGGCCTTCAACCGGGCCTCCTGTCTGCCCGACATAGAAGCCGGCGAGCAAATTGGCACCACTGCCCCAACCAGCTGATACAGCAACATACTGCTCGCCATTGACCTCATACGCCACAGGTCCACCGACCATTGCGACACCAACCGGATACGACCACAGTTCTTCGCCTGTTTTGGCGTTGTAAGCATTGAAAACGCCGCTCGTCGTGCCTTGGAATACCAGATCTCCAGACGTTGTCAGCGTACCTCCATTCCACATTCGCTCATGCTGAACACGCCAGACTTCTTTCTGAGCTACCGGATCCCAGGCAGCAAGATGTGCTTGGACAAGTTGGCGCAGAAGTGTGCGACGTGCTTCTTCTGTTTCCGGTAATGCGTCTGTCAGGCTGACACCGATATTGAATGCGTCTCGGTCAAAGCGGGCAATCTCGCCCTCGATCTGATCGGAATAGAGGAAAGGAACATCTTGTGCGGGAATATATACCAGCCCTGTTTCCGGATTGAATGACATGGGGTGCCAGTTGTGGGCACCAAATGGGCTGGGTTTGACGAGCGCAGGTCCACCAGACAGATAGCGCGCCTCGGGGTTTTCAACAGGACGCCCGGTCTCCATATCGATATGTGTGGCCCAGTTAATGGGAACAAATGGCTCTGCGGAAATAAGTTCGCCGCTTATTCGGTCGATGACATAAAAGAAGCCGTTTTTCGGCGCTTGCATCAGCACCTGACGAAGCTCTCCCTCGATCTCAAGATCAGCTAGAATGATATTCTGCGTAGCTGTGTAGTCCCAAGTTTCGCCCGGCGTCGTCTGATAGTGCCAGACATATTCTCCTGTGTCTGGACGTAACGCGACGATTGATGACAGGAACAGATTGTCGCCGCCGTCCGGGCTTCGTACTTTCTGATTCCAGGGCGAGCCGTTTCCAACGCCGATATAGAGGAGGTCCAGTTCAGGATCGAATGCCATGCTGTCCCAGACAGTCCCGCCACCGCCCAGCTTCCACCATTCGCCTGTCCAGGTCTCAGCAGCCATCTCGATGGCTTCGTTTTCGAATCCATTATCCGGATTTCCCGGCACAGTGTAGAACTTCCCGGCCTGTTCACCTGTTTCAGCATCATAGGCTGCAACAAATCCGCGAACGCCGAACTCACCACCGCCATTTCCGATGATGACCTTGCCTTTCACAATGCGAGGCGCCCCTGTGATCGTATAGGGTTCTTCGAGCGGTACAGTACGGGTCTCCCAGATCTGTTCGCCTGACTTTGAATCAAGAGCGATCAGACGACCATCCAGCGACCCGAATATGACCTTGTCGTTATAGACAGCCACGCCGCGATTGACGACATCGCAACAAGCATGTGCGCCCTTTGATCGGGGAACCTCCGGATCGTAGCGCCAAAGAATTTCTCCTGTGGCAGCATTAAGCGCCAGCACTTCGCTCCACGAACCCGTAGTGTACATGACACCATCAACAATGATCGGGGTTGCCTCTACGCCACGATAGCTGCCAAGCGGTGCCGCCCAGGCAAGATCCAGCTGGTCGATTGTTTCCAGATTAATGGCGTCAAGCGCGCTAAACCGCGTTTCTGAAAACGTGCCACCATGAGTAAGCCAGTTATGTGGTTCGCCTGCGGCATTGAGCAAACGTTCCTCATTGATCCCCTGGGAGGCTTGTGTGGAAGCGTCGCCAGAGTCGACCGCCCCTCCACAGGCAGCCAGAAGACCGATCGTAGCGCCCGTCAGAATGACTTTCAGCGCTGTAGCGGGCATTTTTTTGCCGTTCATTTTGTCCTCCCGGACACCCCAGTGGATGAGGTTCTGGATTTTTTCTCATACCAAGCAAGATTGCACTGGAACGGCGAAGTTTCTCAAGCCCCGCGCAACGCCAATGTTCCGTCATTTTGTGCCAGCGACAAAGCCTGGGACACCTACTTGCAACGGATCTAGTTGCGGGTTTTCAACTCCTTGAGCAGCTCTTGCTGGTGCTGACCATGCTCAGGTGCTGGACCGGGGATTGCCTGCACGTTCGATTGGAAACGCGGGGCCGGAACAGCCTGAACATAACCCTGGCTGTTTTCAAAGATTCCGCGCGCCAGATTATGAGGGTGCAAAGGTGCACTGATCGGACTTTCCACAAGGCCAAAGCATGCATCGGTCCCCTCTAGTAAGTCTTGCCAGTATGCAGATGGTTCGGTTGCGAAAAGAGCACGAAACTTCTCTGACTGCTTCGACCAGCTATCACGATCATACTGGTCTTCGAAGTCGGGATCGCCTGTAAGACCGAGGCGCTGTAGAAGTTCTGCGTAAAATTTCGGTTCTAGCGCGCCAAGCGTGATGTCACGCCCGTCTGCACAGCGATAGGAACTGTACCAAGGGGAATCATCCAGAAAGCCGCGCCCGCGCTCGGCTTGCATCATGCCGCTGGGCAGCAAATCGAAGATGAGGTTCATCATATGCGCCGACCCATCGACAATCGCTGCATCAATCACATCGCCCTCACCGGTGGCTCTGGCCTTTAGAATGCCCGCGAGAATGCCAATCGTCAGATAGTTCGCACCGCCGCCAATGTCCCCGACCAAGCCTGGTGGCGGCAGTGATCGCGTTCCAGTTGGGCTTGCAAACCAGGCAGCTGAACTGACGGATACATAATTGATATCATGTCCAGCCGCCTGGGCGAGCGGTCCCGCCTGCCCCCAGCCCGTCATGCGACCAAAGACAAGCTGTGGGTTCCGCCCCAGACAAACTTCCGGACCAAGGCCCAGGCGTTCCATCACTCCCGGCCGCATGCCCTCGATCAGGGCGTCCGCCGTCGCAATCAGATCCAGCGCGACCGCGCGGTCTTCAGAGTCTTTCAGGTCCAGAGCGATCGAGCGCTTGCCTCTTTTCAGAATGCCGACAGGCAAAGTCGATCCCGGATCGGAGCCCTTGGTCTTTCGCTCTATGAGAACGACATCCGCGCCCAGATCGGCCAGATGCATGCCACAAAAGGGCGCCGGCCCAATGCCCTCGATTTCGACAATCCGAATGCCCTGCAGAGGCCCTTTAGACACGGGACGTCACCTGAACGCCGAGACGCCCGTCAGGCTCCGCCCGATAAGGAGTTTCTGGATCTCAGTCGTTCCATCCGGAATGGGTGCGATCATCGCTTCGCGGGCGAGGCGCTCGACAATGAACTCCTTCGTGACGCCATTACCGCCGTGAATCTGTACTGCCTGGCGCGTTGCACTGACAGCGATTTCGGTACCGTACCATTTTGCCATTGCGCACTCCTTGTCGCAGCGCTGTCCGGCGTCAATCATGCCCGCTGCGCGCAAAGACAACAGGCGCGCCGCATCGATCTCTGTGGCCATTACAGCTAACTTTTCTGCAATGAGCTGGTGGCCGGCAATTGGTTTGCCATGCTGCGAACGGTCGATTGCATATTTTATTGACTCATCAAGCGCGCGCCGCGCCATGCCATAGCCCCACGACCCGACGTGAACTCGCGCGCGTTCGAACAGGGTGAGCGTGTTCTTCAGACCCGAGCCTATTTCACCGATAGTATTCTCGACCGGAACGCGCACATCATCGAGAAAAACCTGTGATGTTGATTGTCGATTGAGCGCGATCTTTGGAATACCGCGGACTTCATAAGGATGCTCATTGCGATCGAGCAGGATATGGGTCAGTTCGTTCTCGCCAGTTCGGCAGGTGCAGATGAAAAAATCTGAGTACTCACCATTGGTGATCCATGTTTTCTCACCAGAAATCACCCAATGGTCACCATCTCGCACAGCCCTGGTTTTCGCCGCCGCGACATCCGAACCGACATCCGGCTCGGAAATGCCGACAGACGCAAAAAGTTCCCCCGCCAACAATCTAGGCAGGTAACGTGTCTTGATGTGCTCCGGCGCGAGTTTGACCAGCATCGACGCTGCGCTGCCATTAACAAGTGCGGCTATCGCCAAGTCTCCCGAACTATAGGCAAGCTCTTCAATTAGTTGAACGTGCAGCTTCCAGGACAACCCCAGCCCGCCGGCAGATTCCGGCTGTGGGGCGTTGACGAGACCAAATTCTGCCAGCTTTTGCGTCCAGCTTTGCATTTTGTCCTTTGGAACGAAGTCTTCCCCATGCGCAGCCAGTTCCGGCTCCAGCTGCTCATCAAGATAGCGACGCAGGCTTTCGATTGCGGCGAGCTCAGCCTTGTCAAAGAAAATATCTAATCCCCCAATCATGCATTTGCCCTCTTGAAAATGTTGACCACAGCAACACCCTCCTCAATGCCAATTAGGCCGCCGCTGTTTTCGTGGATAGCGTGTCGGGCACCATCAACCTGGCGCTTTCCAGCTTCGCCGCGTAATTGGGTGACAAGCTCATGAATTTGCCCCAGCCCGGTTGCGCCGATGGGGTGGCCTTTGGACTCCAGCCCGCCAGACGGATTGATCGGGATTGAGCCGCCAATCGTGAAGTCCCCGCGTTCCGCTGCCGGGCCTGCTTCACCGATCGGAACTAACATCAAGTTCTCGGCGTGCATCAACTCACCAATCGCGGTTGCATCGTGCACCTCGGCAACGTCCATGTCTTCTGGTGAAAGGCAGGCCATTTCATACGCCCTCTCAGCGGCAATTCGCGCAACATGGCGTTCCGGTGCATCGGCGCTGCGCGCGGGGTTTCCACTTGCAACGGCGCTGGCCATAACCTGGACGGCTCGTGACGTAGTGGCACCAATCTTCCTCAAGCCTTCCTCATTGCAAAGGATGACCGCTGCAGCACCATCCGAGATCGGTGAGCACATTGGCAGCGTCAAAGGGTAAGTGATGGGAGGTGCTGAAAGAATTTCATCAATCGTGTAAGGCTGACGGTATTGCGAATACTCATTGTGCTCTGAATGCTGATGATTTTTCGCGGCTATCGCAGCAATCTGGCGCTGAGTCGTGCCATAGCGCTTCATATGGTTCCGGCCGAACGCTGCGTAGATTTTCATGAATACGCTATAAGGGCGTTCAGATTCCGATCCCTCCGGTTCGGCAACACCTTCGCCCAACTGGAGAAGCCTTTTGGCATTCTCCTCAGGTGTCTCAACATCCCAACCGCCATCGAACACAGCGAACATCCTCGCCTTGTCAGGCACGTTCATTTTCTCGACACCCGCCGCCAGGACAACGTCCTGCATACCAGCCTTAAGCGCCTGAACAGCAAGGTGAAAGGAGGATGAACTGGACGCACAGGCGTTTTCAATATTGAATGCGGGAATACCTGTCAGCCCGATCTTGCTGAGCGCAACCTGGCCAGGAACAAAGGTTTGTCCCTGCAAGAACCCTTGGGTCGCACTGGAATGGTAAACTGCCTCCACGGCGGCCTTGGTGCAGCCTGCATCATCCGCCGCACGCAAAATGGCGGTGTCCAGCAATTCAGAAATACTTGCTTCCAGATGCCGCCCGAAATGCGTCATGCCGACGCCTACAATATAAATCTTACTATCCGACAAGACTCTCTCCCCATCTACAGATGGCCGCTACTGGCCTGAATATTTCGGTGTTCGTTTCTCACTGAAGGCTGAAAGCCCTTCGAGGAAGTCAGCGGATTTTGCATGCGCTTCGAGATGGCGCATTTCCAACGCGATGGCTTCGCGCGCGGACAAGTGTGCGCTTCCGGCAACCATCTCCTTCATACGCTGAAGTACAAGCGGGCTTTTCTCCGCCAGCTTTGCAGCAAGCGCCTCTGCAACCGATGACAAGTCGTCATCCTCAACAACTTGGCTTACAAATCCGGCTTCACGAAACGCTTCCGCCGACCAATGATCGCCGGAGAATAGGAGATAATTCGCTTTCTTTTCGCCAACATACCTCGGCAAGAGAGATCCCCCGCCGCCCGGCAGAACACCAAAATTGGAATGGGCGTCGCCCAGCCGCGCACTGCGCGCCGCCATCACGACATCGCAGGTCATGGCTAGCTCCAGTCCGCCGGCCAAAGTCAATCCATTGAGCGCTGCAATTGTCGGCTTCGGCAAAGCACGAATAGCCAAAAACACGTTCTGAATGTCGCGAAGGAAGCCAAGAAACCCGGTATTGTCACCAGCCTGAACTTCCCCCAAAACGCCCTTCAGGTCAGCACCGCAGCAAAAGGCGCGCCCGCTCCCAGTGATAGTCAGCACTCGAATCTCATCGCGCTCGGCAACATCTTTCACACATTGCGCAAGTTCATTCACCATTAGAGCGGACAGTGCATTCATGCTGCTCGGACGCGTCAGGGTAATTCGTGCACACGAATCTTCCGCCTCAAATTTCAGGGTTTCAAACGACAATTGTCCAATTCCAAGCATTGGGCCGCGTTCGCTCCAAAACTTGGCCCGTTCCAGATGAGGCTTCACTTTATCGGGCCAGAAAACTTATTGAACATCAGACGCATGTCACCGTGCGCCAAAGCGTCGTCAGTCGAGCCGCCCAAGGCAATGCAGAGCTCTAGCGATGTCAGCTATCGTCCAGCTGGCGCTCATTCTCGAGGAATTCCTGCGGGGACTGCCCCGTTAACCGGCGAAACGCACGGGAGAAATTGCTGGGGTCCTTGTATCCCAACAGATACGATATCTCCTTGATGGACCGACGACCTGTCCGCAAATAGCCGATAGCGAGATGCTGGCGAACATCGTCGAGCACGGTGTTGAAGGTTGTGCCCTCATCCTGCAATTGGCGCTGAAGACTTCGGTTACTTGTATTTAGCTCTCTTGAAACCGACTCCAGGGAGACAGCTCCATCCGGTAGCATTTCGACAATCGCCGCCCGGATCCGCGGAATAATTTGTTGTTCATCGAACCGGGCAATGTATTCCATCGCAATCTGGTCATTCCTTCGAACAATGTCGGAATTCGCGCCGCGCAGCACGCGCGTATAGTCCTTCTCGGCCACATGCAGCTCTAGACTGTCGTGACCATATTCGATCGGACAACAGAAAAAGGCATCAAATTCATCCATCGCGACCTTACCAGGTTTCGGACGACGCATTCTTACCAAAACAGGAGAATAGTCCGCTCGGTAAACCATTCTGACGAAGCGAAGCACCGTCGCCAAAAAAACATCCTGGCGGACCGGCGGCACGTCTTCCTTGAGTTCAATGGAATGAATGAGGCACCCCTTCCTGATTTCAGACCTTGTCTCAGCAGAATGAGAAATTAGCCTGAAAAAACGATCAAACCGGTGGAAGAATGTTTCCAGCGTTCGGCTTGAGAACAATGAATACCCAAGCGCATGCATTGAGC
Organism: Pseudomonadota bacterium; assembly: GCA_036339715.1. Classification (GTDB taxonomy): domain Bacteria; phylum Pseudomonadota; class Alphaproteobacteria; order Caulobacterales; family Hyphomonadaceae; genus Henriciella. The sequence continues at coordinate 10,036 of JAYZAM010000069.1, forward strand.
CGGGCGTATTTCGCTCGGCCAGCTTCAGCCCGATCGTCTCATCACCTGTCGCCTCTACGATGAGCTCAATGAAGCGACTGAATCGTCTAGACCGCACCCTGGCATTCGGGTCCTGGAGAATATCAGGATCAACTTCCGCACGCCGCAGTAGATCTGGTACATCAATGGAAAAGTCAAATTCGTCCAATATGGCCACAATCTGTATGAGCCAGGATGCAATGACTGACCGCGTCTCACTCAATTCTGGTTGCGCCTTACCTGATGATGTGTGGTTCAAATATCGATTGTCCTGTACGACCGTCTTCGATGACAAGCTTTATCGGTTCATGACGGTTTGTCCAATTTTTGAACAGGATTGTACACGCTTCAGCCAATACTGCGGACCTGGCCGCCCCAGTATTTCTTACGTACATCCTTTCGCAACACCTTACCAACGACGCTCAGAGGCAGTTCCTCCACGAACAACACGGATTTTGGTGTTTTGAAAGATCCGATCTGCTCTTTTACATAGGCAATCAGGTCAGATTCGGCCACCTCAACAGAGTCGTTAAGGATGACTTCCGCATGTACAGCCACGCCCCATTCTTCGTGGGGAACACCCACAACCCCGGACATCAAAAAGCCAGGATGGGAGTTGACTGCGGCCTCAACCTCAGTCGCATAGACATTGAAACCACCCGTGATGATCATGTCCTTCTTCCGATCAACCAGGTAGCAATATCCGTTTTCGTCCGTATATCCGATATCCCCTGACTTCCAGTATCCGTTGACGAATTCCTCCTTCGTCTTCTCTGGATTGCCTTCATAGCCAAGACAGGTTGAGCGCGATCGCAAATAGAACTCGCCGAGTTCGCCTACAGGAACTGGATTACCGTCATCATCGCAAACCGACAGTTCGATCCCGGTTGAGCGTCGACCCGCGGACGCGAGTCGGCCTTCAGTCTCAGCGTCCACGATATGATCTTTCTTGCTTAGGCAGAGGGTTGCCGCCAGATGTTCCGTGGAGCCGTACACTTGTGTGAATATTGAACCGAATCGCTCAACCAGGAGCTTGGCCTTGGCCGGGCTCATGGGGGCCGCGCCATACAACACCGTGCGCAATGAGGATAGGTCATACTCTCGTGCTTCGGGCATTTCCAAAAGGCGGTACGCCAGAGTCGGTACGATGAAGGCGTGAGAAATCTTCTCTTGCTGGATATAGCGGCACCAGTTCTCCAGACTGGGCTCGTTCATTGTGACCGTGCAACCACCGCTGAACAGAACCGGCAAAAGCATCATACCGCTGCCATGGCTAATGGGAGCTATATGCAGCATGCGGCAGCCATCGAAGAAATCCGGGTCTGGAAGTGTCAGGAAACTATCGCGGCACCCCAGAATGTTGTCGATTGAATACTTCGCGCACTTGCTGTCACCAGTCGTGCCTCCTGTAAAGCGCATGAGCACGACGTGCGTTCGATCATCGATTTCAATATCTGTGTTCTCTGTCGACGCGTTCGCCAAAAGATCGGGAAGGGCCAACACGCCTGAATATGGCTTGACCAGAGCATCCATCACAACAATCTGAATGCCGCGTTCGGTAAGCGGGCCAGCATGGGAGGCCAGGAGGTCATTCTCGATGAACGCGACTTTGGGCTTGACGATGTCGATCTGGCCAAGATGCGTTTCCAGGCTGTCGAGGTAGTTGGCATGACAACATGTTGCATAAGCTTTTGCAGCTGACCCCCAATGGAACAGGGAGAGATTGTCATTTTGCAGCATACAGACATATCGGTCGCCCGCGCCGAGATTCAGGTTTCCATTGAGAATATGTGCAATCTGATTGGTTATGATGTGATAGTCACGAAAACTCAGCCGGCGGCCACGCTCAAGATTCACAATCGCCTCACGATCTCCGAAGGATTCCGCGAGCCCTTGCATGACACGGCTGTAATTTACCCGCCCGCCTTCTGTCGAAACCAATGCTGCAGCAGAACTTGGAGCGACGTCAACAGGCATCAGTTCACGGTCATTGCGCTTTTTTGAGAAAATTCCGAACACAGAGACTGTCCTCCCTTTTGTCTACACCACCCTAAGATTGCTGCGTACAGGATCGATTTAAAGCAGCTTTTTAAATAGATTCAGCAACCAGCCCGTCTTCGAAGAATAGGGAGGCAGCAATTGGCTAAGCACACTGATCTTCGATTGTGAGAACACCGGCTTCAAATGACTGAACCGCTCGAAACTTCCCGGCCCCAAATAGGATCCGATCCCGCTTTGCCCGATGCCGCCAAATGGAAGACGGCGCTGGAAGACGTGCATCACCGTGCCGTTCAGGGTCACGCCGCCAGCATGGGTTTCGCCAAGGATTTTTCGTCGACCTGCACTGTCTTTACCGAAATAGTAAAGTGCCAGTGGCCGCTCGCCAGCATTGATGTACTCGATTACTTCGTCTTCCGTACGATAGGTCAGGATCGGCAGAATCGGCCCGAAAATCTCTTCCTGCATCAGCCCCATATCGCTTGCAACATTGGTCACAGCCAGCGGGGCTATTCGATGAGCAGCCTCGAACATGCCATCGCCACTGCCTGCGAGATTGGTCACTCCGGCACCTTTTGCGCGGGCGTCTTCAACCAGTCCCCGCAAACGGTCAAACTGCCGGTGATTTATAATGCTTGTATAGTCCTGATTGGCTTCGATCTCGCCAAAACACTTGTGCACCTGCCTGGCGAGCGCTGACACAAAGTCTTCTACACTCCCTTCTGGAACGAATGCGTAGTCGACACCGATGCACGTTTGTCCTGCGTTGAGGAGCTTGCCGAAAACAAGGCTCTGCGCGACTTCTGGAAAATGAGCACTTTTATCAATGATAATGGGGCACTTGCCGCCAAGCTCAAGCGTCACTGGTGTCAAATTGGCTGCGGCCGACTGGGCGACTTTTTTACCTGTATTGGGCGAACCGGTGAAGAGAATATGATCGAATGGAAGAGACGTCATCTGCTGCGCGACATCCGGGCCGCCGATTACCACTGCCATCTCTTCTTCTGAAAAATACTTGCGAACAAGACGCTGCGAAATTTCAGCTGAATGAGCCGAAATTTCACTTGGCTTGGCAATAATCCGGTTGCCAGCCGCCAACGCACCCGCCGCACCGGCGAATACTGTGCCATAGGGATAGTTCCAGGTTCCGAGAATGCCGACGACACCAAGGGGTTGCGGAATTAGCCGCGAAGATCCCGGCAATCCAAACGTGTCAGTTTTGACACTGCGCGGCTTCATCCAGTGTTTTAAATGGCGCCGTGCAAATTTCACATCCGACAGAACCAGCATGATGTCTGTCAGGATGGTTTCATACCGGCTGCGTATTCCGAAATCAGCCGTAACCGCGTTAATGAGTTCGTCTTCATGCGTCTCGAACATTTTCCCAAGACGAGCCAGCAGGTCCATCCGGGTTTCATAGCTGCAGGACACCTGCTCTCGCGTGAGGGAACGCTGCAGGGTGAATATCCTCTCAAGCTCGGTGATGCCGGTTTCAATCCCCACTATCTCGCCCTCAAACGTGTTGCCGCATCGAGGCGAATTGTTTCACCATTCAAGTATCCATTCTCGACGATGAACTGGCATGCGTGTGCAAATTCCATGGGGTCTCCGGCGCGGCGTGGCGCCTCGACAGTGTCGACCAGTGAAACGACCACCTTCTCACCCAGACTCTTCACCATCTGTGTCAAAAACAGCCCCGGTGCGATCGCGTTGACACGGACGCCGACGGCTCCGAGTTCCCGCGCCGCCGGCATGTTCATACCGATCACACCCGCCTTGGACGCTGAATAGCCGGCCTGACCTATTTGCCCTTCATAGGCGGCACCGGATGACACATTGATAACGACTCCCCGCTCGCCCAGATCGTCTGGTGCGTTCCTCGCCATGACGGCGACGCATTTACTCATGACGTTGAACGTGCCGACGAGGTTGACCATGATCACCTTGGTGAACTTGTCGAGCTGACAAGGGTTGCCGTCCCGGTCGAGAATTTTGGTCGGTGCCGGAATGCCTGCCGCGTTGACAGCAATCTGAATGGCCCCGAATTTCTCGACGGTATTTGTCACCGCATCCGCAACCGATTGATCATCGGTCACATCGACCTTGAAGAACTGGCAGACCTTGTTTCCAAGTTCGCCACAGAGCGCGTTTCCTGCGACTTCGCTCAGATCGAAGAGCGCGACGCGTGCGCCCTGCTCAACAAAACTGCGCGCCGCAGCAGCGCCTAGTCCAGAGGCACCACCTGTAACCACAGCGACTTTTCCATCGAGTTTCATGTTCGCAAGCTCCTGACCTGCTATTGTCAGCTTTCAACTGCTCAAGTCTGGAGCAGCCTCCCTTCGATGGAAAGGAGGCTGCTACAAGACGATCAGAAATTTATACGGCCTTCGGCACCAATCACGCGCGGCTCTTCGATCCAGCCAACATACACGCCCGGGCTGAGTGGCGCGTCGACCGAGGCGGTATAGGTGGCTTCATCGGTTAGGTTGCGACCGAATACACGGAATTCGTAGCGGCCAAACTCCACCCCGACATGAGCATCGAATTTCGTATATCCTTCCTGAAACGCGTTCGGGTCGAGGTCGCCATCCAGGAACATCTCGTCCTTGAAGTTGGCTCCAATCCGGGCATTCAGATCGAAATTCTCGAAACTGCGATTGAAGGCGAGATAGACGTTACCACTGAACTCGGGCGCAAAGGCCCCGCGTTCGCCGGCAAGGTCCTTGGTACCCACACCTGCAGAATCCGGGCATGTGCCCAAGCCCGTTTCGATCACTGAACACCCTGCCCCTGGGAAGGACTGGAATTCGTGATCGAGATAGGCGAACGCACCGCCAATCTCGATTTCGTCGCTGAGAAGGAACTGGCCATCAAGTTCCAGCCCCTGCACTTGAAGTTCAGCCGCGTTCCCAACCACGAAGCTTGTCCCACTCCACGAGGTTACCTGCAGGTCTTCTAACTCGCTTCGGAAAATGATTGCCCCGATGCGAGCACGGTCACCCATGAACTGGTGCTTGATACCAGCTTCCCAAGCCGTGACTTTCTCATCCTCAAATTCATGACCCGGACGCGGGCTCCCATCCGGTTCCGCCGTGTCAGGACTGAAATTGTAACCACCAGATTTATAGCCAGTGGAATAGGAAATATAGGCCGACCCGTTGTCAGCATACTGCCAGCGCAGTTTTACAGATGGATCAAGATGATCTTCTGTTCGCGTATCGTTGAGGTCAGCAGCAAAGCGGTTGAGCAATGCGGCAAAAGTCGTTGCAGAGTTCAATCCATCTGCACCCCCAACAGTAGCGGCGGCGGTTAGATATTCGGTTAGATCGGCAGACCCGATCGTGTCTGCGGGTGTGACAAGGCCAACGAAGTCTCGGGGTGTGCCGGCTCCAACAACAACACTCTTATCGATGCTCTTCTCATCTTCGGAGTAACGCAAACCTAGTTCAAGTGTGACGCTGTCGGTCAGGTCAATGCCAAGCTCGCCAAAAAGCGCAATCGTTTCGGCTTGTTGATCGAAGAAAGTGCGTTGAGCAACGTTAACAATACCGCCGGGCAAAATCGATGTTGGCAAAACGCCAAATGTGCCATTGAACGCCGTTGTCTCTTCAATATAAGCATCCTGGTTTTCATAATACAGCCCGCCCAAGAAATTTATGCGCCCATCCCAGTCTGTGGCAATGCGAAGTTCCTGGCTAAACATGTCCAGTTCTTCTTCATCAAGATTGTCAATGAAGCTGACAGGCAGAAAATCCACATCGTGATGTTGAGCGAAATCGAAAGAGGAGTAGCCAGTAATCGAAGTGAGGGTAAAGTTATCGAACTCCCATTCTGCCTTCACAGATCCGCTCAATGATTCAGTTGTCTCCGTGTCGGAGATTGGAGGATCGCCGACACGGAATGCGGGATTGCCGCTGAAGCTGACATAAGCGGTATCGCCAGTAGAAACTCCAAAGTCTGGATGAAGCATTTGTGAGAGCGCTATCGTGCTAGGCGTCGGCAGGCGATCATCAATCGCATTAATGGTAAGCTCCTTACCGACCCCGTCCATTTCAAGATAGCTCAGTTTCGTCTCAACGTTTAAACTCTCCGTTGGTTGCCAGGCGAGCGTCGCCCGGGCGAACATGTCTTCGCGCTCGGCTTCGTCGCGATCAAAGACACGGTTCTCAACATATCCGTCAGTTGTCGTATAACGAATTGCCAACCGGCCTGCCAAATTATCCGCCAAGCCCGCGGAAAAGACGCCCGAGTAGCTTTGCGTATTGAATTCTGGTTCCCAGGCGACACCGACCCAACCATTGAGTTCTTCCCCGACTTCTGGCGAGGCCGTTTCAAGCTTGATCGCGCCAGCAACCGTGTTCTTACCGAATAGAACGCCTTGGGGCCCACGCAGAACCTCGACTTGCTGCAGGTCGAACTGGGACTGTGAGAATTGGCGGCTGCGCGGCTGATAAACGCCATCCACATAAAGGCCAACCGATTGCTCGAACCCCTTGTTGATTCCGGATCCGACACCTCGGATAAAGATGTTCGAGGTTTGCGCTCCCCGACCGACCTGCAGGCCCGGCACGCGCGCGGAAATCTGCTCAAGGTTCGTGACCCCTTGCGCTTCCAGCTCTGCTCCGGAAACGGCGGTCACGGCCACCGGCGCATTGATCAGCGTCTCGTCCCGTTTACGTGCCGTAACAGTCACTGTTGTCAGTCTTGCTTCCCGCTCCGCTTCTGTTTCGGCAGGGACATCTGCCACTTGCCCATAGGCCGGCGTGGCAAGGGCAATGGCGATCGGCAAAATTGCTGCGCCGCTCAAATTGAGTCTAAACTTCTGGTTCATATATATCCTCCCAAGAGCCCTTTTGTGCTCCGTGTTTCCGTTCCCCGCTATGATGCATAAGGACGCGAAAGTAGATTATGAAATCTGGTGAAAGATCGCTCTGTTAGAGTCATACCAGTTCACGCCAACAGATCGTCATTCCGCGATACGAGAGGGCCTTATCCTGCTCAAATCCTTCCATGCCCGACATCCGCGATCGTCCGACCAGATGACCTAGCCCCCTGAACAGCCTAGTTCTATAATTAAAACATGGCTGCAGTTCAGGGGGCTACGTCACTCGGATATGGCGATATCACCCCTCAAGGGCATTACCCTCAAGCCGCCGCCGCGTTCGAGGCGGTCATTGGTGTTCTGTATACGGTAATATTGTTGTCTCGGTTGGTGGGCATGTACGGAACTCGCACCGCAACGAAACCATCGAGCCAGCGCCTGCTCGTGTGAAATGTATCCATACTTCCGAATCAAGACTTCTGAACCGAGAATTATGATGGGTCCATTTCTCCCGTCTAGGCGGCCGGCTCAGTCGCGGCAGACATTTTGCTGCTCACCTGCTCATTGAAATATTCCAATCGCCTCTGCCCCAGCGCATGCGCGATATCACGCTCCCCCTCAGGAATAGGTTCGGTCCGCGTAAGCCAATAGTACACAAAGTGCGACAGCGTGGCGTAAGTGTAGGCCAGGTCCTTTTCCATATTCGCCTGATGCTGATCGAAGGCGTCCATGCGGGCGAGCAAACGCTCTTCCAGCACTGAACGCGCTTCTGGATCGAACCATGCTCTCAGTGCGTCTTCAACGATCGCCGTTTTTGTCACTCCTGGCTTGTCAGCTGCCTCACACAGTTGCGCATAGAGCTTTGTTGAAATCCGTATGTTGACGCGCGGCTTTCCCATCGGCTCAGAACCCCGGAAGGACGTCAGGATCGCCGCGATCTGCCGCTACGGCGCGTCTTACGGTTTCCAGATTTTGATCGCTGGTCGGATCAATCTCATCGTCTATGTTGGCGTCAGCACTTGGCTCGCGTACGCATTTTTCACGCGTATCATCATTCGTGTACTCAGGTTCTCTCGTCCGTTTCAGTGACACACTATCGGGTTGTCCGATATCTTTCTTAGCCTCCGGCTCCTGGAACGGCGGGGCCGCAACAATGGATGTCCATTCGGCGTCACATGCTTGGCCGCTCCATTCGACTGGCGCTGGTGACAAGACGCGTTTGGTGAAATTTCGGTCCTTGAAATATCGCAGCTTCTGCGCGTGTGCGGGCGGCGCACCTGACACCATGACAATTTCATCCGATGCAGCCAGCTGCATGACCTCACCCGGCGTGATCAGAGCGCGCTGAGTTTCTTGTCGCGAAACCATCATGTGGGAGAGCCAAGGCGCTAGCCGATGGCCGGTATAATTTTTCTGGGAACGAAGCTCGGTAGTCGTGCCAAGGGCATCAGAGACACGTTTGGCTGTGCGCTCATCATTGGTCGCAAAGGCAATTCGGACATGGCAGTTATCGAGGATCGAATTGTTCGGCCCGTAAGCCTTTTCGATCTGGTTTAGGGATTGCGAGATCAGATAGGCCCGAATGCCATAGCCTGCCATGAAGGCGAGCGCACTTTCAAAGAAGTCGAGCCGTCCGAGCGCTGGAAACTCATCCAGCATGAAGAGGAGTTTTCGGCGGTTCTTTTCGGGCAAGTCTTCTGTCAGCCTGCGTCCAATCTGATTGAGGATCAGCCGGATCAGCGGTTTCGTCCGTGAGAGGTCTGACGGGGGGACGACCAGATAGAGCGATAGCGGGCTCTCCTCTTCGACCAGGTCCTCAATGCGCCAGTCCGACCGGCTGGTGATTTCTGCGATCACGGGGTCACGATAAAGCGACAGGAAACTCATAGCCGTGGACAGAACCCCGGAGCGCTCATTCTCTGATTTGTTGAGAAGTTCTCGAGCGGCCTGCGCAACTATCGGATGCACCCCTCTCTCCCCCAGATGAGGCGTTGTCATCATGATACGGAGTGTGACGGCGAAGGAGCGTTTCGGATCGGACAGGAACCGCACGCAGCCGCTGAGTGTCTTGTCTGCTTCTGCATAAAGCACGTGCAGGATGACACCGACGAGCAAGGCATGTCCGGTCTTCTCCCAGTGGTTTCGGCGCTCCAGCGAGCCTTCAGGGTCAACCAGTATGTCAGCGATGTTCTGAACATCGCGTACTTCATGCTCGCCGCGGCGCACGCCCATAAGTGGATTATATTTCGGGGATCGCCGGTCGGTTGGATCAAACCGCACGCATCGGGAAAATCCGGATCGCCAGCCAGACGTGAGCTCCCAATTCTCGCCCTTGATGTCGTGGATGACGGCGCTGCCGGTCCAGGACAACAGGGTTGGTACAACCAGCCCCACGCCCTTGCCTGAACGCGTTGGTGCAAACGCCATGACATGTTCAGGGCCGTCATGACGCAGATAGCGCTTTTGCCAACGCCCCAGGAACACGCCTTTATCCGCAAACAATCCGGCGCGTTTCAAATCGGGTGCGCTGGCCCATCGCGCCGAGCCGTAAGTGGTGACATGGCGCTCGTGGCGACTGCGCAAGACAGAACCAATGATCGCCGCCAGAAAGCCGAGCGCCGAACCGGAGACCGCGATCAGCCCGCCACGTGCGAACACTTCCGGCGCATAGGCTTCATAGGCGTACCACCATTGGAACAGCCGCCACGGTTTATAGATTGGTGTTTCGCCTGCGATGAACCAGGGCGCGCCAAGCGCTGCCTGATGGCCAAGCGCGTCAGCGGTCATTTGTGTGGCGAGCCAGACCGCTCCGATGATCAGCGCGAACACCACCATGATCTGGCCAATGAGTATCTTTGTGCCGGTCATGGCGTGCCTCCTTGAAAGAGCAATTTGTCGTCTCCCAAGAATGATTGCTGAGACTGGTCTTGGACCAGCGGGATTCTGCGCCAATTCCCGCAGCGCCTTGCAAAGCCATCCAAGCCGTCTAGCGAGACAGCCCTCTGGAACGCCCCATATCCATGCTCCAGCCAATACCCGACGCGGTGCGTTTTATGGTCAGTTCTCGTCCCATTTGCCGACCAAGACTGCCACGCCATGGCACCAGCGCGAATTCCTTTGCGTTGCCAATGATCGCCATACGCCCGGCTGCAAGGTCGACATGCCCTTCGAGCTTGCCCTCAAACCGATCCCCTTTCGCCAGCTGAACAGAGGTTCGGCCTGAAGCGACTGCGATGGTGTCCCGCTCACGCTTCAGTTCCAGAGCGCGCAGCTTGCTTTTCTGCTCTTCCATGAGTTCTGATTGGCCCGCACCCAGATAGCCTTGTTCGCGGAGCCAGATCTGCCGACTTGCTTTCAAGTCCTTCAAGGTTTGCTGCTGCGCTGCTGCATCCTCTGACAGGTCGTCGATCCATGTTTCGCCGAGGCGGTCGATCTGCATCTTCGGTGAAAGCCAGGACAGGACACTCAATTTGACGCCGCCGGATCGGCCCGCCTCATATGCCGCTGCGCGCTCCAGAAAGTCTTCGCCAATGTGCCATTCACCGGTCGCAAGGCGCTCCCCAATACCCACACGCCGCAAAGCTTCGAGCCGCCGCTTCAGTGTCAGATGATAGGCTGGTTTTGATCCGGGATCGTGGCGGGCGTGCAGGGCTTCCGACCAGATATCGCCGGTTTGCTCTGCGACCTCAGCAATGGCCTTGTCCGAGGAACGCGCCACGGCTCGCGCGCGGGAGAGCTCCACCACTGCGCCTTGCGGCGGGCGGGCGTGAACATCGACCGCTGCAGAAGGCACATGCCAGATGCCACCGTCAAAATCTTCAATAAGCAGATAGCGCGTATCGCGAAGTTCATCCTCCGGGCCATAAGCCTTCACGACCCCGCGAATGGGGGCGGCGTCTTTCGCGCGGTCCTGAACAAATCGAATGTCGGACTCTCGTTCGCCGAATTCAGCGGCAAGTGTGCGGATGATATCGCCGCGCCGTGCTCTGCGTTTTAGCTGCTCTTGCCAGCCCTGTTTCATTCGCCAGGAGAGCGTGCCGTCCTGTTCAGCCAGGCCAAGAGATTCAAGGTGCCTGATGCGCGCGAAGCGCAAGGACCGATCAAACCGCTCTTTGCTCGAGCTTGCATCACCTAGCCTGAATGCGCCGTTCTCCAATCGCGTTTCGATCTCGGAATCGAGCCCTGTCCAGCGGTCCTGATCCACCTGCTTCTGACGCGCACCCGCGATCTCCAATGTTCGCCTCGGTCCGAGCCGTTGCGTGGCGAGTTCTTCGGCAGCTTCTCGGAGGCCCTTTGTGAGATAGTCCCGCGCGATGACGACATCCTTCATCCGGGCGTCGCGACCCCGCACAACAATATGGGTATGCGGATGGCCTGTATTGTGGTGATCAACGGCGACCCAATCGAGACGCCGCCCGACATCCCTTTCCATTCTCGCCATCAGTTCGCGCGTGGCCTGTTTGAGGTCCCCCATACGTGCGCCATCTTCCGGCGAGACGATGATCCGAAACTGGTGGAGGTCATGCTCGCTACGCTCCAGAAATTCGCGGGGGCTGATCCCCTCCTGATCGCGATCATAAAGAATGCCTCCTTCTCCCTCGCGATCGACACCGTCGCGCTGCAGATAGCTGACATGGGCGCGAAAGAGTCCGGGACCTGCGCCGCGCGCTCTTGCGATATGCACTTTGACAATGACGCGGCGCATGTGTTGGCGAGACAAATGCCTATGGCGAGAACCACCGGTTCGGGCCGCGCCGCCCGTGCCATAACGCGCGCCTGTAAAGGCAGACTTGCGAGAGGCTTTGGAAAGTCTCGCTCCGGCCTTATTCAGCTGGCGTGACAAGCGCTTGCCTGCGGGCGCGCCTTGATCGCGTATACGTCCGAGCCGCGGCGTGAAGGGTCTTTCCTCGCTCATCGGAGGTCACTCAATCCGTGCACCAAGGAATATTCAGTAATTTCAACGCGTTTCGAGAAACGCATGCACCACAATGCTGTGCAAAGGGCGCCAAAAAACAGATGTGCAGACAAGGGGTTAGGCGCCATGTGGTGCCATAGCTTCAATCTTGCCCTACCGGGTTCGCTTCTGATTCCCTTGCATCCGCATGTATCGCTTTGCATCCGCTTGCGCCCTGTCTGTCCCGGGCCACGAAAACGGGGATGGCGACGCCATCCAGGTCTGTTTGTTTTACGGGACCGAAATACCGGCCATCAAGCGACGCCGGATGCGGCGTCAGCAGGAAAAGCTCATCGCTTTCAAGCCGGACACAGCCATCCCACACAGGCAGGTTTCGGCCACTGGAATCGACAATCAGCGCTTCCGCCACAACTTCATCATTGATCAGAATGTCGCGTCCGGTCCGGCAGATTTCATCGCCGGGACCCCCGGCAATCTGTTTCAATAACGGCCAGTCTTCGCCAACAAATTCATGCTCCTGCGCCCAGTTCGCTTGCACGCTCTGGCTGGAGACGACGACCCATCGGCCAGGGGTGAAGGGCGCGTCGCTCAGCCAGTAAAGCCCTGTCGGTGCGCTCGCGGTCCGGTTCCAGATCAAGCGATCTGCGGGGTCGAGAACCAGACCGAAAAAGACAAGACCGGCGCTAAATCCTGTCATCCAAAGCGTGCGCTTTTTCATTCCGGCTTCTGCAGGCGTTCGGATGTGGACGCATAGGAATTGCGCTCTGACCAGCGGATGAGATCGGGTTTCGGATAGAAGACCCGCGCGCCATGTTTGCGGTAAATCGGCCCGCGTCCCTCGCAGCGATAATGGTCAAGCGTTGAGCGTTTCAGCCTCAGAAATTCTGCCGCTTCCTCGACACTCAAAAGCTCCGGCCAGCCATCGTTTCGGCGATCATTTCGTCTGTTTTTCGTCATTGTACACAGTGTCCTTTCATCACTTTTGAGACGAAAGGATTGGCGGAGATTGCGGGATTTTGCAGAGGGAAAATGGATCACATGAATTTTCCCCCGACGTTTTAACCAAGGAAAAAGCATAAAAAAACCGCCCCGGAGAAAGCCTCCGGGGCGGCGTTATGGTTGGTGTTTCGGCGTCTAGCCCTGCGGGTTCCAGAGGATGACGTGGCGGCCATCCTTATCCTTGACCGGGGCGAGGTTCGCATAGATTTTGCGCGGGCCGATCATCGGGTCTGCGAGGGTGAGCGAGACATATTCGCGGCCCGAAGACTTCGCGGTGCGGACCCAGCCGCCGCCAATATCGGAGCCTTTCTCTCCGGCATAGACCCTGAAATCGGGCTGTTTGTCGGCGGTCTTTTCGTCATTTTTGATGATGCGGATCGGCGTGTTGAGGCTCATCATGGCAAGTGCGCCTTCAAAGCCTGTGTCTGTTTCGCTGACATATCCAAGTGCGTTAGCCATTTTCATATCTCCTTTTGGCTTCGTGTCGCGGGCGCCCCGATGGCTCCGTTGACGCTGACCTAAAGGGACGGCGGGCGGCAGGTCTGAACCGCGAAGCGGGCGCAGCAAAGCGGAGCACCGCCCGGTGGCGGAAATTTGATTCGCGGTGAATGCGCGTTCGGTCTTCTTCAGACCGAACAGCAGAGGAAATTTCTGGCGATGGGCGGTTTCATGGCCCGCAGGCGGTCGTCCAGGTCAGGCAAGGAAACGGGGCCGCTCGGGGCGTCCTTCGTGCAATGCCAGAGGTGTTTGCAACTGGCAGGCACGCCAATATGTCAGGAACAAACAGGGCAGTTGGTAAGGAAACCACCCATGTCGTTTCGCGAGCTTGCTTCCGCGCCACCAACAGGAAAAGACCGCCCGGCAAAACTGCCGGACGGTCCCGAACCATGCCGCTTACGGGAGGCGTGTCAGGCGGCGATGGCTGTCTTTGCTTCCGGGGTTTCGAGCGAAGCCCTGTCCTCGCTGTCCTCGAACAGACCCCTGACGGCCTCCCACGCTTCGGCGGGCGGGCATGGCGCGCCGTCAAGATAAGAGGATGGCGACTGCCGCATCCAGCGGGGCCGCCAGTCCGGGTCGGGGTCGCATCCATGCCCGGCGATGCGGTTGCGGATGACGGATTTCTGCGCCTTTCCGGTATCGGTCAGGACAGACCGGGCCGTGGATGGCGAGGCGATTTCAGCGACCATTTCATTGATGACGCGCTTGTCGCGCAGCAAGTAAAAGAACGCCTCATCGGGCGACCACAGCGCGGCAAAATCCGTGTCCGTCACATGTGCGGCGGCTTCGACGGCGGGCGAACCTGCCTGCAGGGTTTCGCCCATTGCGACGGCGAGAACATGCAGCACCTCTTCATCACTGAGCGCCAGAAGCCGGGCGAAGGTCTCGCAAGGGTCGGCGGGAAAAGCATTCTCCGCCACCAGCGAACCGTCTTGGTCATCCTGCCCAATCAGCGCCTTGGCCTTGGCGCGGTGCGCGGCGAACTTCACTTCCCCTGCCGAAGCCGCGAGGCTTTCCGCGGTCGCTTCCTTCCGTGTGCGCTGCTGCTCAACGTCCAGCCGCCAGTTATCCGAGCGGGTGACAAGATGGGCGACGGCGAGGCGCAGCGCGACGCCGGGCGCATCGCACAGACTCGCCCTGACGGCGGCGTGACGGTGCAGCGCGACATATTCCGCCAAGGGACCGGACATTTCCGGTTTTGGGGCGGGCTTGCCGTTCTCGCCATCGCCGCCCCGGCCAAGGATACGCTCGATTTTCTCGATGTCCTTTGATGGCAGATAGCCTTCATGGGCCGTGACAGAGCCGTCATGGCGGGTCTCGATATAGACCTTGCCGCCGTCTTTCCGGCTGCGCTTGCCATGCTCCCATGTCAGGAAGTGCGCGCCCCGTTCCAGCACGACGGTTTCGGCCCAGCCCTCATTCCGGTAGCGTTCGGCCATGTCGGCGATGGCCTCATTCTGGCAAGTCCAGAACAGGTCAGCGTCCCCGAAAATGGCAGTCTCGCCGAACAGGTCGGTCAGCACGGTCCCGTCATAGGCTTCCAAATCGAACAGCGCCTTGTCGGTGGTGATGCGGCCGCCGCCTGTGAGCCAGTCTTTCAACTGCTCGCCGCGCGGGGCGTATTCGTCTTCCGCGTTCAACAGGGTCAGCCAGTCTTCCTGCTGCTCTTTTGTGGCGAGCGTCAGGGCGTAAAGCGTCCGCTTGTCGATGATTTCGGCCCTGTAGAGCGCCTTGATATCATCGGTGAGCGCCGTCAGCGCCAGCACCCGGCGCACCATGAGTTCGGTGACGCCGAAGCGCTCTGCAATCACCGTGACGGTCTCGCCTTTTGAAGCAAGCCGGGCGAAGACGTCATATTGCAGAAACTCGTCGGCTGGAAGGTGGGTGGTGTTCTCGACAAGGGTCGCTTCCAGCGCGGCAATGTCATCGCCGGATTGCATAACGAGACAGGGCGCTTTCTGCGCCTTGCCTGTCTCCTTGGCGAGGCGTTTGAGGGCGAAGAAACGGCGGCGTCCGGCGACAACGCCATACTTGCTACCTTCCTTGCGGACCAGCATGGTCTGCAAGACGCCGCGCGACTTTATCGACGGATAGATGTCGGAAATGTCGGGCGCTTTGCGCCCGTGGCGCATATTGAGCCGGGACACTTTCATGTCGGTGATAGGGATATGTTTTAACTGCATGGCGTTGCCTCCTTCATGATGTGCAGTTGGTGGGATGCCCCGTGCGTCAGCGCACAGGGCGGTTTTCAAGCCAGAGGCGGTAGGCGCGATGCGCCGCCCCCTCGCTCTCGAAAATGTGGAAACAGCCGCAGACCAGCACGGCCCATGCGCCAATGTCTTCGGCGTCAAGCGATGCAAGCGCCGCGTCGAGTCGGCTGATGCGAAAGGGCGGATTCGTTCGGCAGACAAAATGTCCCCCGGACCTTTTGTTTATCTGCCTCACCATGGCGCCGCTTCCATCGCTGCGGCAGCGCTGCAGGGGTCCGGCGCGGCATAAGCGAGAATGTAATCAGCCGCCTTGGAAGCGAGCGACGCGGCGCGAAAAATGGCGCGCTTGTCCTCGCGCAATACTTCCAGCCAAGAACCGATGTAATCCGTATGCCGCACGGTCGGGGCGATGGACTGGTCCGCGCAGATGAACGCACTGGCGAGTTCCGCCACCAGTTCCTCGCGGGCGTAATCTTTGGTGCCGAATGCGCCTTTCAGGTCGCGGGCGAGGCGTTTCGGGTGCCCGGTCCAGTGGCCAAGCTCATGAAAGCAGGTGCGGTAATAATTGATCTGGTCAAAGAAAGCAGGCTGCGGCGGAACCTGAATGAAATCCCTGGACGGAACATAATAGGCGCGGTCGCCGCCAATCCTGAAATCCGCGCCCGTCGCTGTAATCAGCGCTTCGGCGCGGGGGATAATCTCGCGCTCCGGCAAGTCGGGCGCGTTGGCGGTCAGGTCTTCGGGCAGGCCGTCGCACTGGTCTGCATTGAACACGGTATAGCGTTTGAGAAACGGCACCGTGCCCGGCGACTCGCCCGTCTCGCGCACACGTTCCCGTTCGGCTTTCGGGGTGAAGCGGTCGGCATAAACAACCGTCGTGCCGCGCTCGCCTTTGCGAACACACCCGCCAAGTGACAGCGCCTGTTTGAAGGTCAGCCATGTCTGACAGGAACGGCTTTGCTCAATCGCCGCGCCCCATAAAAGCAGAATATTGATTCCGGAATAGCGCCTGCCCGTCGCGCCATTCTCGGGCAAGCCAAGCGGAGTAGCCCCCTCCACCCCGCCCCAAGGCTGCACCCAAGGCGCGCGCCCCTGTTCCAGTTCCGCGATGATGTTATCCGTGACCTCTGAATAAAGGTCTTTCCGCGTGTTTCGTTGTCTGCGGCGCTGCGCCATCTCTGCCTCCTCTGACCCCCGCTTTTTTCCCGCAAGGCGGGGGCGGTGAGAGGCCGCTGGCCAGATGGCGTCAGGCGTGAGCGGAAGGGGTCAGGTAGGAGGCCGCAGGCACATAGACGATCTTCAAGACGCCGCCCCCCTTCCGGGAGCGCCGCCATCTGGCATGCGCGCCTCCGCCCCCGCCTGAGAGGGAAAAAAGAAGCAAACATGCCGGCGCGCCAGCGCCGACCGAATCCTTCACAACACTGCTTAAAAACTGCGCCAGGGATGAAAGCCCGAAGGGCCGGGACGGCGCGCAGCGATGGCCTGGTTCACGCCAGCCCGGCCG
This sequence comes from Pseudomonadota bacterium, assembly GCA_036339715.1. Lineage (GTDB taxonomy): Bacteria > Pseudomonadota > Alphaproteobacteria > Caulobacterales > Hyphomonadaceae > Henriciella. The sequence goes on from JAYZAM010000069.1 coordinate 27,000, forward strand.
GCGAAGGCCGGGGCGCCCTTTCCTTGGTCGAACAGCCGAACACCGCCCTTAGAAAAAACGCCGCGTTCGCTGCTTATAGGCGCAATACTCATCCCCATACTGGCGTTCCAGCCAGGGCTCTTCTATCCTCGGAGCGAGCCAGTACATCGCTGCCCATAAAGACAGCAGAAACGTTACGCGCAAATCGTTCAAGATGATCGCCCAGCCCAGCAGACCAAGCCAGGTCACGACATAGATCGGGTTCCGGCTGAAACGAAACCAGCCATCTGTCACCAGCCCCCGCGCTTCGCCGAAGGCATTGCGCCAGCCCATCTGGATTGAGATCCAGAAGGCAAGGCCAATACCCGTGACCGCCAGCACGCCGCCGACACCTTGCCGGGCCATGGCCCCCGCATCCTCCGCCGGCTCAAAAACGAGGATGGAGAGCGCAACAAGCGGGTATAGAAACAAACGAAAAAAGGCCCAGAACGTCCGGTATTGCCAGCTCCGTTTTTCCGGAGGCGGAAAAAACTGAAAATCGCGTCGGAACAGCGATACCGCACACAGCGAAAAGATCGCTGCCGCTCCGGACACTGACAATCCGAACGCCAGCCATTCCATCCATAGGGGTGTATTGAACACAGGCGCGCCTCCTAAATCCAGCGCCGCGTGCGGATACGGTAGGCGTCAAACGCTTCACCGAATCTCGCCTGCAGCGCGCGCTCTTCCGGTTTGATCTGAAACTCAGTCATCAGCCAGACAAAGAGAATTGGAGCTACGAAAGCGGACAAATTGCCCATCAGAAACGCGCCGCCTGTCAGAATGGCCGCCATGGCCAAATACATCGGATTGCGGCTGATGCGGTAAAGCCCTGTGGTGACCAGCGTGGCAGCCTCTTCAGGGGCGAGCGGATTGACGGTTGTGCGGGCGCGGATGAATGCGCCGAGCGCGAGCGCCAGAATGGCCATGCCAGCAGCGATGAAAAGCAACGCCGCCGCAGAACGCCACACGCCTTCGAACGCCAGAAAAGGCGTGACAGAGGACAGTCCCCAGCCGATCGCACCGCAGATCAGGACCTGAACAAGAGGTGGAATGCGCAGGCTCATGAGGACGATTCGACCGGAGTCGCATGCGACGCGCCGGTTGTGTTCAGTTCCCGCAGGGCCTGCAGCGTGATGGCGCTCGCCGATTTCAGGAACAGGCCCGCCAGAAGGGCGGCGACAAGCAGATCAGGCCAGGCCGTTCCGGTTAGCGCGACAACCCCGCCAGCGGCGATCACGCCGACATTGCCGATGGCGTCATTGCGCGAGCAGAGCCAGACCGAACGCACATTGCTGTCGCCGTCGCGCCAGCGCAGCAGTATCAGCACGCTCGCGACATTGGCGGACAGTGCCAGAAAGCCGACCACTCCCATGGTTGCGGCTTCCGGCGGCGCGCCGTTCATGACCCTCAACACGGTCATGCCGAGGACGGCGATCGCGATCGCTGCGAGCGAGGCGCCTTTGATCAGCGATGCAAGCGCCCGCGTCCTCAGGCTCGCCCCGATAACGAAGAGGCTGAGCGCGTAGGTCGCCGTATCGCCTGCGAAGTCGAGTGCGTCGGCTTTGAGGGCCTGAGAGCCCGACATTATCCCCGCCGTCATTTCAAACAAAGAACATGACCGCATTGATGGCGATGACGGCCATCAGAGCCCGCTTATAAGCAGGCGAAACCCCATCAAATGTTTTGTCCTCACAGCAACCCGACATCTTCTAATCCTATTCCCCATTGACGATTCTCGAAGAAACCCTACAGTCTACAGCGACTATAGAGGCAAGACTTTTCTTTGGAGCCCGGAATGACGCAGATGACCATTGGTCGTTTATCGAAAGCGGCGGGCGTGAAAGTGACAACCATACGCTATTATGAATCGATTGATTTGATGGGCGAGCCGGACCGAAGTTCGAGCGGCCAACGGCTATATGGCGATGAGGCCGTGCAGCGTTTGTCGTTCATACGGCATGCCCGTGATCTTGGTTTTCCGATGGAGGCCGTTCGTGAAATGATTGATCTGCAAACTCAGCCGGATCAGGATTGCACGGCCGTGGACGCGATAGCCCGTGAACAGCTTGCAGATGTGCGCAAACGCCTGACGCAGCTTGAAGCGCTTGAGGCGGAGCTCAAACGGATGATTACGTGCTGCGAGGGCGGCCGGGTTGACACGTGTCGGATCATTTCAACGCTCAATGATCATAGCGAATGCATCGCAGATGCGCATGAGCGGCTTTCGACCTTTTGAGCAAACCGCTTGACCCTACAGTGACTGTAGATGGTAATTCTCTTCCATTATTGAAAGCACCTCCCGATAAATTTGGATGGGCGAGACTGAATGGAACAACGACAAAGCATACGTGTAGTCTCTCAATTGAGAGCATTGTCATGAGCAAAACATCTACCTCCCCAACAGCAGGCTCCGACACTTCGCTCCCGTTTCGTTACCGGGTATCAGGAATGGATTGCGCGCGAGATGCTGCCGAAATCGAACGGGCGGCTCAATCGGCTGGTGTCGCCCCAAAAGCCGTCAAAGTTTCGGCTGCGACACATATTATGACGCTATGGGTTTCAGAGTCCCAACTTCCAGAAATCGAACTTGGCGTCGCCAAAACCGGTTACGGCTTCGAGAGAATTGCGCCAGGCGATGATGGCCCCGCCGCCTCACAAACCCAAAAGAATCCGGAGTATTTACGCGCCCTTTGGATCGTAATTTTCCTGAACGTTGGTTATGGAATTGTGGAAATGATCGCGGGTTTTTTCGCCGGTTCACAGGCGTTAAAAGCTGATGCGTTAGATTTTGTCGGTGATGGTCTCATTACATTCCTCGGCGTGCTCGCAATCGGCTGGAGTCTTGCCTGGCGCGCTCGTTCAGCCATGATTCAAGGCGTATTCCTAGCTTTGCTTGGCTTCGGCGTACTCGCGAATACGGTGTGGCGTCTTCTTAATCAAACGATACCTGACGCTGCCCTGATGGGCATGTTCGGGCTCATCGCGCTCGTCATAAATGTCATCGCCGTCTTACCGCTACTCCCTCACCGAAAAGGCGACGCTAATGTCCGCGCGGTTTGGTTGTTTTCACGTAATGACGCCATCGGGAACGCGGCCGTAATTGTGGCAGCAGGTTTGGTCGCCTGGCTCGGTCACGGTTGGCCCGATCTCGTGGTTGCAGTCGGGATCGCCGGGCTATTCCTGCATTCTGCATGGGCAATAATTCGCGATGCACGCAACGACCTCAGAGCCGCAATATGACCATTCAGAAGATTGGATTCATCATTGGTCTGGGCGTTCTGGCGATAGATCAACTCACTAAAGCACTTATCCTCAATATTGATGCCCTGGATAACGGTGTGACGGTCCTTCCATTCTTCAACATTGTGCGGCTCAAGAACAATGGTATCAGCTTTGGTCTTCTAGGCAGCCTGCCTCCCTGGCTCCTTACTCTAGCCGCTCTATCGATCGTCGCGGTTTTATTCTATTGGTTATGGCGCACCGCTGATCGCCAGATCGCAACCGCACTCGGGCTGATTACAGGTGGAGCACTCGGAAACATAGTCGATCGCGTGCGACATGGAGCGGTGACCGATTTTTTAGATTTTCACATCAATAACTACCACTGGCCCGCGTTCAACTTCGCCGATAGCGCGATTGTCTGCGGTGTCGGCTTACTGTTGATCTCTGAGTTACTCACGAAGCCACGACGGACGGATAATGCTGAACAAAAATAGCGGCTGATTAATCTGGCCCATGCTTAATAGTTGTCGATGTAAGAATTCGCTTGCCCCTACAGCCACTGTAGGGGCTATAAAACCGACATGATCAAATTCGATTCACTTCGCGTTGGCCTCGCAATGGCCGCCTCAGCGCTCGTAGCAAGCTGCGCCAGCTTTGCCGATCCGCTCACTGAGACGCTACAACCGCTCGGGGCCTGGGCCAGCGGGACCGACGGTGACGCCTGTGAAACCGCTCCGATTACTTATTTTTCATCGGATGGGGTCGTGCTTGTCCTCCTCAGCGCCAAAGGGCCGGTCCATGCGATTGGCAGTTGGGACCGCAACGGCGACGTGCTGGCCATGACGCATAATGACTTTCCGCTCGATCCCAGCGGGCAATCAAAACCCGCTGTTGAACTCAGTATTATGACATTGGACGCTGATAGATTTGTCACCCGAAATGCCAAGGGCGATATTCGGGAACGCATTAAATGCAGCGAGATTGCGATAAAGACGGGTCATGACACTGAGCCGCACTAAATAAATGAATAGATTTAATGATTTTGACAATGAAATTGGATAGTCGTTGAGCGAATGAAAATTGTAACCGTCATATGCACCGCCAGGTTTTGGCTTGCGCTCATGTTGAGCGTGACCCTTGGTATGGGTGCAACGGCGGCCGATATTCATCCTGTGGACGCTGAAGAGATTGCCTGTATGACCGCAGACGCTGAAGCGCATCATGCCGCCGAAATCGGTGACACTGAAAATGATGATAGTGAGCAGCGTCCGGCCCACAAACATCATACTCATAGCTGCGGGCCATGCCATTTGCATATGGTGGGTATGAACAGCCTGACCTTCTCTTACGCTTTATCAGCTACATCGGGGCTTCGCCCCGGCGCAGACCAGCACGTTCCGCGCGCTGGTCCTCACGGTCTTTATCGTCCTCCGCGTGCCTAACCTGACTCTCTGAATCCGCGCCTTTTGCGCGTGGGTTTGATGTCGATTCAGGTTATCACAAGGAAGAATATCCCATGCCAAAATTCAAACAGGGCGCACTCTGCGTCCTGATCGCGGCTGCCTTTGCAGGCACAGCGGTCGCGGCCCCGTGCAACGGGCCAACAGGCAGCGCGCCGACCATCGTGCCCGATGCGCCGCTAACCCTCACTATGGCGCTCATGCAAATCCGTCATGCGTCCCCGGATGTCCGCCGGGCCGCACTGGAGACGCGCGCCAGCGCAGCCGAAGCCGATCAGGCTGGGCGCCGTCTTAATCCGTCAATCGGACTGGAAATTGAAAACTTCTCAGGCACCGGACCGCTCAACGGGTTTGACCAAACCGAAACCACGCTCGCCATTGAGCAGACATTCCAGCTTGGAGGTAAAAGAGCCAAGCGCGAGCGTGCCGCGCGGGCGCGGGCAGCGCTCGCCGACGCTGAATGCCGCGTCAGATTAAGAGAGACCGAGCTAGAAGCAGCGCTGCTCTATCATGACCTGATCGCCGCGACAGAACTCGCAGCGCTGGCACGGGAGTCGGCGGATCTCGCCGTGTCTTTGGCTGAAACCGTTGCGAAACGTGTTGAGGCCGGCGCGGCCGCCCCGCCGGAGCGCTCGCGCGCCGAGGCAGATGCGGCTGCACTCAAAGCCGCCGCACTTGCCGCAGACGCTGAAATTGATCAACGCCGCTATGAACTCGCCGCGCTTTGGGGAAGCTCAACGCCGGTTTTTGCGCCCCCGCGCGCCATATTGTCTGATGAAAGTGAAATACTCTCAAAGACGCGCGGGCTTGACGAGCACCCGGCGCTCGCCGCGGCTAAAGCTGGAGCAACAGCCCGCGACGCTGAGCAGGACGCCGCCCGCGCGGCCGGTATTCCTGATGTCACGGTTAGTGCGGGCGTTCGCCAATTTGAAGAGACCGGCGACAATGCGCTCCTGGTCGGGGTCACCGTGCCGATTCCGCTTTTTGACCGTAACCGCGACGCCGCTCGCGCAGCGGGTTATCGCGCCGATGCCGAACGTATCAGCGCCGTCGCCGTTGAGGCCAGATTGCGGTCGCAGCAACAGGCCGCCGCCGCGCGGGTGCGCGCCGCCGAGGCCCGGCTGACGCTACTCGAACAGGAGGCGCTACCTGCGGCCCGTTCCGCCTACGACGCATCTGTTGAAGGCTACGCGGCAGGCCGGTTTGACCTCACATCAACGCTCGATACCCGTAAAGGGCTGATCGAGGCAGGCGTCAGCGTAATTGACGCGCGGCGTACCCTTAATGCGGACCTCATGCGTCTCAAAAGCCTGATCGGTGCCGCCCCGTTTAATGGAGACTTCCAATGAAACAGACACATATTTTGCCAACGACCATGATGGTTCTGGCCGTGATTTTGGCGGGATGCGGCAATGCAACCCCGGATACAAATCGGGTCGCTAGCGAAACCTCCGCCGCGACCGCTGATCACGCTGATCACGATGATCATGCCGAAGAAAAAGCGGATCACGATGACCATGGCGAGACCGATCAAGATGATGAGCATGACGATCATGCGGAAAGTGACGGCGAGCCTGACGGCCATGATGATCATAGTGAATCCGAAGGCGACGTTGTAAAACTAACCCAGGACGCGGCCACTGAGGCCGGTATTGAAACAGCAATTGTTGCAGAGGGGGCGATTGCGCAATCTCTCAGCCTTCCGGCCGAAATCCGCTTTGACGCTGATCGTGTTGCCAATGTCTCGCCCAAGGTCAGCGGCGTAATTGGCAAACTCTATGCGAGCGAAGGGGATCACGTGGCACGCGGCGATACGCTGGCGCTGATCAAGAGCCGTGAACTCGCAGGTCTGAAAGCCGCTTGGCTCACGGCGGAAACGCGCAAAGCTCTGGCCAGTCAGGCGCTGGCCCGCGAGGAAAAACTGTTTGCGGACAAGATCACCTCGGAAGCCGATTTGCAAGCCGCGCGGGCGGAATTTGAAGCTGCGAAAGCCGATAGTGACGCGGCTGAAAATGAGCTCCATGCCGCAGGTGTCAGTCATGCCGCACTGGAGCGCATTTCCACGGCGGCTGACGGCGATAATGCCAATGCCTATCTGACAGCGCCGATTGCCGGAACGGTGGTGCGCCGCACGGTCATGCTGGGCGAAACGGTCTCAGCCGGGGATGCCGGCGCTGATCCGCTGTTCACCCTTGTCGACGATAGTGTCGTCTGGGCGGATATTGCCGTTTACAAACAGGACATCGCCCGCATTCGCGTCGGCGCTCCTGTCGCGCTAAAAACCGACAGCGGTGAAATCCTTGCGCAGTCCACAATTGCCTTTGTCTTGCCGGTCATCAGCGAAACGTCACGCACCGCGACGGCCCGCGTGATCGTTGACAACCCGGATGGCACACTGCGACCTGGTCAGTATGTCACGGCCGATCTCAGTGTTGGCACATCTGAGCAGGTTTTGCGCGTACCGGAAGCAGCCATTCAATTGGTTGAAGACAGACCTTCCGTGTTCGTCCCTGTCGAGGGCGGCTATGCACCGCGCGCAGTGATGACAGGCACCAAATCCGGCGGGTTTGTGGAAATCCGCTCCGGCCTACTGGCGGGTGAGGCAGTCGTGACAGACGGTGCCTTCACCCTCAAAGCTCAACTCGAAAAAGACGCCTTTGGCGATGGCCACGGCCACTAGGACATTTGATATGATAAATTTAATGCACCGTATCGCCGGAGGGCGGCTGCTCGCCGCCATCGCGGCGCTCGCCATGACCCTTGGCGGATTATTCGCGTTCAAGGCGCTACCCGTTGACGCCTTTCCCGATGTGACACCCTCACTCGTTCAGGTCTTCACAGAAACCGAAGGCCTCGCCCCAGAAGAGGTGGAGCGCTACGTGACCTATCCAATCGAGACCGCCATGTCCGGCTTGCCAAAGCTAGACCATATGCGCTCGGTCTCAAACTTTGGACTGTCCGTCGTTAACATCTATTTTGAAGACGGCACGGATGTCTATTTTGCGCGCCAGGTTGTTGGTGAACGCCTCGCCGAAGCGCGCGGCAATATCCCCGATGGCTTTGGTGACCCGCAAATGGGGCCGATTTCAACAGGTCTAGGGATTATTCTCTATTTCCGTCTCGAAGATGAGACCGGCGCGCGCGATCTTGTAGAAATGCGCGAAATCCAGGACTGGATCATCAAATACCAGCTTCAGACTGTGCCCGGCGTCACCGAAGTGCTGTCACTTGGCGGTTATGAAAAGCAGTATCAGGTCAGGCTCGATCCGGACGCGCTATTGGCTTACGACATCCAGATTGGTGATGTGATGACCGCCCTTGAGCGCGGCAACAAGACCGAAGGCGCACAATTTCTCGAAATCGGGGCCGAGCAATATACGGTCCGCGGCGTCGGACTGGCGCGATCGGTTGAAGATCTTGCGGAAATTGTCGTCAATGTCGATGATGGCCGCCCCGTGCGGGTACGCGACCTCGGTGAAATCATTGTCGGCGGCGGGGTACGCCAGGGCCTGGCCACCGCCAATGGCGAAGGTGAAGTGGTCGCGGGACTGGTGCTCAAACTCTATGGCGCCAATACGTCCGATGTGATTGCGCGCGTTCAGACACGCTTTGAGGAAATCAACAAAAACCTGCCGGAAGGCGTCAACGCCGTGCCCTATTATGATCAGGGAACACTGGTCAACAAAGCTGCCGCCACGGTGACAACGGCGCTGTGGCAGGGCGCGCTACTCGTCGCACTGGTCGTTTTCGTCTTTCTGGGCGGCTGGCGTCCAAGCCTGGTTGTTGTCCTTTCTATTCCATTTTCCGTGGGCTTTGCCTTCATCGCGATGCAATGGCTCGGCATCAGTGCCAACCTCATGTCGCTGGGCGGCGTGGCCATTGCCATTGGCATGAGGGTGGATGGGGCTATCGTCATCGCAGAAAATGTCGACCGGGGATTCCGGGAAAGCGATCCGTCTGTCGATCAGAGAGATGTTGTGGCGCGCTCGGCTGCGGAAGTCATAGCGCCGCTAATTGCGGCCGTTGCGGTGGTGATCGTCGTCTTTCTGCCGCTTTTCTCGCTGCAAGGCGTGGAAGGTAAAACCTTCCGGCCTCTGGCAGCCTCCGCGGCGCTCGCCATGACGGGGTCATTGTTCTACGCCGCGCTGATTGCGCCATCGCTCGCAAATGGGGTCATGCGTCGGAGCAAAAAGCCGCGTGAGGACCGTCCGGGATGGATTGCCCGCACGGTCAGCCAAGCCGCCGGATTCTTCGTTCGCCAGCGTTTGGCGGCGATTGCTCTGGCCGCCATCCTCCTCGTAGCGGGCGGACTGGCCGGATCGCGCCTCGGGTCTGAATTTACTCCTTCGCTTGAAGAAGGTGATGTTCTACTCCGCGTGACCATGGCACCATCTATCTCTTTGACAGAAGCGGCGGAAACGACCACCCGCGTTGAGAAAAGGCTTCTGACGGCCTTTCCGGAAATCAAGTCTATCGTGACCCGAATCGGTCGCGGTGAGGTCGGGGCCCACGCCGACCCGACCAATAGTGCGGAAGCTTTTGTTGAACTCAATCCGAGGTCGGAGTGGCGCAAAGGCTTGTCGCCGGAGAACTTGCGCACAGCGATATCGGAAAATCTCGAAGGTGTGCCCGGTATTGTCGTCAATATCGGTCAACCTATCGCGATGTCTGTTGATGAGCTTTTGACCGGGACGCGCGCAGAACTTGCCGTGAAAATTTTCGGGCCGGACAGTGATGTCCTGTTGAAAAAGTCACAAGAGCTACAGGCCATCTTGCAACAGGTCGATGGGGCAGCTGAAGTTCAGGCTGACCAGATTACAGGGGCGCCACAACTCGTGGTGCGTGTCGATCGCGCGGCCCTCGGGCGGTATGGTCTCGATGTTGAGGACGCGCTTGACGCCTTGCGGACCTCGGTCGGCGGCGCAGAAGCCGGCGCTCTGTTTGAAGGCGTTCGGCAATTCCCGATCGTCGTGCGGTTTCATGAAGAGAGCCGCGATACAGCCGAAGCCATCCGCCGTTTGGTGCTGGAATCGCCGACCGGCGCACGTGTCACGCTGGAAAGCGTGGCCACTATCGAGACCGTGATTGGTCCGCGCCAGATCACGCGAGAGGATGGCGAGCGCTTTATCACTGTCCAATCCAATGTGCGGGGCCGTGACATCGGGTCTTTTGTAACGGAGGCGCAAGCTCTGACGGACGCCAATCTTGACCTGCCTGCAGGCTACCGCGTTGTCTGGGGCGGTCAGTTTGAATTGCAGCAACAGGCCAATGCTCGGTTCGCAGTTGTGATACCAATCACGCTCGGCATTGTATTGCTGATCCTGCTACTGACATTCGGACGGCTTAAATCGGCAATTCTCATACTGCTGAACATCCCCCTGGCGTTAACCGGAGGCGCGCTCGCACTCTGGATTACAGGCCTGCCTGTCTCGGTTCCCGCGACGGTTGGTTTCATCGCGTTGTTTGGTATCGCACTTGGCAACGGGATGGTCCTGGTGAGCTTCATGGATGATTTCGCCCGCGCCGGGCGGGACCGGGATGCGCTCGCAATCGATGCGGCTGGGATGCGCGCCAGACCCGTTCTGATGACGGCGATGACAACCGCTTTGGGACTTGCGCCCTTGCTGTTTGCGACTGGCGTCGGCGCCGAAGTACAGCGGCCTCTGGCAACTGTCGTCACAGGCGGGCTTGTCTCTTCAACTCTGCTGACGCTGCTCGTGATGCCGGCATTGCATCGGTGGTTCTCGCCAAAACCTGACTCGCATCATTCGCTACTGGAAACACGGCACAACCCCGAAACTGTGCCAGCGGAATAAATCACTCCGCCTTGGCGGTGTAATCCGCCAAGGCGTCACTTTTTTGGAGACGCTTATGTCACCCCCGAAACACTCAAATCATGATCATGACACTGACAGTCATGGTCATGACCATGGCGATGTCATTAGCCGTATAGTGGGCCCGCGCGCGGAAATCATCTTTGCCGGGCTAGCTGGACTTTGCCTGCTGGCAGGCTGGCTCGGACCCAAACTTGGGTTTCTACCGGACCCCATCGGATTTGGCTTCCTGCTCGCGGCTTACTTTTTCGGCGGTTATTTCGTGCTGCGTGAGGCCATGGGTAAAATACTCAAAGGCCAGTTTCAGATCGACTTTCTGATGCTGGTGGCTGCTACGGGCGCCGCCATTCTCGGCGAATGGGCGGAAGGTGCTTTTCTTCTCTTCCTGTTTGCCATTGGCCATGCCCTTGAAAACTATGCCATGGCCCGGGCGCGCAATGCGATTTCGGCTTTGTCGGATCTCACTCCGGATGAGGCGCTTGTCCGTAGGGGTGAGACGACAGAAACCATTGCGATTGACGAGTTAGTTGTCGGCGATGTCGTTGTGGTGCGTTCCAATGAGCGCTTGCCAGCCGACGGATTTGTGGTCAGCGGACAAAGCGCCGTCAATCAGGCGCCCATTACAGGCGAAAGCGCGCCCGTAGACAAAAGACCCGTGGCTGACCGCGAAAAGGCAGCTGCTAATCCTGACGCGCTGAAGGCCGAAAGCCGCGTGTTCGCGGGGTCAATCAATGGGTCCGGCAGTCTTGATATAGAAGTGACCAAATTGTCGGGCGAGACGACGCTGGCCCGCGTTGTCACCATGGTGAGCGAGGCTGAAACACGCCAGTCACCGACCCAGAGTTTTACCAAAAAGTTCGAGCGCATATTTGTGCCGTGCGTCATTGTTCTGGCGGTTGTTACGTCGCTGGCCTTCCTTGTTTTGGACGAGACGGGTTCCGAAAGCTTCTACCGAGCCATGGCTGTATTGGTGGCGGCAAGCCCCTGCGCGCTGGCCATTGCAACCCCAAGCGCCATTCTCTCCGGCGTGGCCCGCGCCGCGCGCGGCGGCGTGGTGATCAAGGGCGGCGCGCCGCTTGAGGCGCTCGGACGGCTCGACGCCATCGCCTTTGACAAAACAGGCACACTGACGGAGGGCGAGCCGCGCCTAGTGGATATTGTGCCTTTCGGCGATGTCGATGAAGACACTTTGCTCAGGGTTAGCGCCGCTGTTGAAACGCTGAGTGATCATCCGCTGGCCGAGGCCGTGGTGCGCGATGCGAAAAGGCGCCTCGGATCAATCCCCGACAGCGCAACCGATTTTACAAGCATAACCGGTCGCGGTGTTTCCGCCATGTATGATGGCCAGATTGTGCATATCGGCAAATCGGCCTTGTTTGATGAGGTGGACGGCAAGCCAGTGCCCGAGGACTTGGCAGAGCGCGTCAATTCGCTGTCGGCCGATGGCCGCACAACGATGATTGTGCGCCATGGTGAGCGCTATCTGGGCGTAATCGGTCTGATGGACACGCCGCGCGAGGCCGCGAAAAGCGTCATAGCGCGGCTGCGCGACATCGGTGTGACCCGCATGATGATGATTTCGGGCGATAATCAGAATGTGGCAGATGCTGTCGCGCGAGACGTTGGGCTGGACGAGGCCTTCGGCGATCTCATGCCCGATGACAAAGTCACCAAGATCAAATCGCTCAAGCAAGGCCGCGGCGTCGCTATGGTTGGGGACGGCGTCAATGATGCGCCTGCCATGGCTAATGCGACTGTCGGTATTGCCATGGGAGCGGCGGGCTCAGACGTTGCGCTTGAGACCGCTGACATTGCCCTCATGGCTGATGATCTTGAAACGCTGCCATTTGCCGTCGGATTGAGCCGGGCGACCAGTCGCATTATCCGGCAAAATCTTTGGGCGAGCCTCGGCATCGTCGCCTTTCTTATTCCCGCGACGCTTTTCGGTCTCGGGATCGGGCCCGCTGTCCTCATTCACGAAGGTTCAACTTTGATCGTCGTGTTCAACGCTTTGCGACTACTTGCGTTCCAGGATCGCGAGCATTGATGAAACTGAAGGTCATCTGGTGCCGAATTCAATCAAACGCCCTGGTGCCGCCAGCGCGGCTCAGTGTTTCTGACTAAAACTGAAAAGTAATCATTCACAAAAGTAGTCTACGTATGTCGATGAATAATTTGCGGAACTTGTTCATTACGGGGACCTTAGCCGCCTCGCTCGCGGGATGCGCGTCGGCCCCAAAAGCTTTCCAACCATTAGATGTCATCGAAGCTGAAGCGGTCCGTGCCGAGTGCGGACTCATCCTACCGGCTTCCAGACTCAAGAGCGGCGGAGACTTCAGGCGACGGGCATATCAGACCTGCAAGAGCGACGTTCTAAGAGAGCTTGCCCGCAATGAGTGAAGACTTCACTCATGCGGCACGCTGATTAAACCCCAGCTGTGCGCCGAGAAGTTCAACCAGATAGCCGCCATCCCGCAGCCCCTCCGCCTTTTTGATAATGTAGCGGATGGCGTCCCGCATGGTGCCGGTTTCATCGCTCCACTCGGCATCGACGGCCGCTTTGCCGTTGAGAACAATGGCGATTTCGCGCCGTGACATGCCAAGCTCAAGACAATCGAGGGCGACCAAACCGTCACGCAGGATTTGCGTGGTTTTGGTCCAGAGCGGCGCCTCGGGCACGCTGCCTTCCTCGATCAGGGCAAGTGCGGCTTTCTGCGCTTTCAGTTTGCGCTCATAGGCTTTGAGATCAGAGATGGTCAGTTTCATCCGAACAGGTTCGAGCCCCAGAATCGAAACGCCGGTGCAGCGCACCTGCACGACGCAGCCCTTGCCGCGGATCAGAAGAAATTCGCGGGCCTGCAAATCGGTAATGTGGGTGATTTGGCAAATTGGAACCGTGCTGTCCCAGATATCACAGCTTTCGCCCGGCGCCCGTGGTGAGCAGTTCACTTCCACCTGATCGGGAAACACATGCTTGTTCCAGACCGCATCGGCTTCAAACCCATTAAGGTCTGGATCGGGCATGAACATAAGGCCCCAGCGGTGAGCGAGGCGCTGCGGGTTGCGGGGCTTCAAGAGACGAATATCGGCGCAAGGCGCTTTCATTTCAGATACATCGTCGTCCGACCGCGCCTCTGCATCGCGTCTGAGGTCGGGATTGCGCCTTGCATATTCCCATGCCCAGCGATCAGGCGACAGGCGCGAAAGGTAATCGTAGCGCGCCAGGACGCCTTCCGAACTCAAGGTAAAAGTCTTCATCATCAGCTCCCTTCACAGGGGAATTCAGCAAGATGAGTGCCAACCTGAAATTGAAGACTGAATTCATACGCGCAGATTACTTAATGCATGAACAGCATCTTACGGGAATAATTTGAGCATCTGATCACTATTCAAACTCTCCTCATGAGGGATTTTTACAGTCGCAACCTGTAGCAATAGTTACAGGTTCGCGTTTGCATTCATCTGCAGCAGGTCGCGGGGCGTTGCTGGATATGGCCCGCAGTCCCACTCCCCGAAAATCGCATGGGCTGTCAGGCTTTGGTCACTCGGAAACGTGAGTGACAGGAGCCTTATGAAATGGACAAGCCCGCGCACCAAAGCGAAACAGAAGACCGTCGCAGCGCAATGCTGCGCACCGCGTTCTGTTCTGTGGTGCGCGAAGCGCTGGAAGCGCCAGATACGATCGAAATCATGGCCAATCCTGATGGATCGGTCTGGATCGAGAAGGCTGGCATCGGCCTCATCATCTCTGAACACACTCTCCCGTCTTCCGACCGCGAGCGCGTCATCCGGCTCGTGGCCTCTGGGGTGGGAGTAGCCGCAAACCGCACCTCCCCGATTATCTCTGCTGAACTCCCCGGCAGCGGCGAGCGGTTTGAAGGGCTTCTCCCACCCGTCTCAACCGCGCCATGTTTCTCCATCCGCAAGCCTGCGACCACACCGTTTGAACTCGGCGACTATGTCACCCAGGGCGCGCTGGCGCCTGCGCTGGCCCAAGCGCTCAAGGACGCGATTGCAACGCATGCGAACATTCTGATCGCCGGCGGCACGTCCTCTGGCAAGACGACATTTACCAATGCCTTGCTGGCAGAGCCCTCACTACATGACGACCGCATCGTCATCCTTGAAGACACGCGGGAGCTGCGCTGCGCCGCACCCAATGTCGTCCAGCTCAGAACCCATCGCGGCAGCACCAGCCTGCAGGACCTTGTCCGCTCGACCCTGCGCCTGCGCCCCGACCGGATCATTATCGGCGAAGTGCGCGGGGCTGAAGCGCTCGACCTGCTCAAAGCCTGGAACACCGGCCATCCCGGCGGGATCACCACGCTGCATGCGAACTCCGCCCACGGCGCGCTAGCGCGGCTTGAACAGCTGACACTGGAAGCCACACCGCGCGCGCCCTTCGACCTCATCGCAGAGGCGATTGACGTCGTCGTGTTCATGAGCCGCGCGGGCGGCCAGCGCCGCGTTGAAGAGGCACTCCGCGTCACCGGCTTTGACGGCGAGGGCTACCAGACCCAGCCGCTCGTCTCCCGCTCTTTGTCCCTCGTCCAACATGGAGAAACACTATGACCCTCTACACCCACCTTCAGACCGTAAACCGAACGGTTCAGGTCGCGGCCTGTATCGGCCTCGGCCTGATGATCGCCGGTCCCGCCCATGCAGCAGGCTCCGGCATGCCCTGGGAAGGTCCGCTCGATCAGATCCTGCAATCTATTGAAGGGCCCGTCGCGCGGATCGTCGCGGTGATCATCATTACGCTGACCGGTCTGACCTTGGCTTTCGGAGAGACCAGCGGCGGGATGCGAAAGCTGATCCAGATTGTGTTCGGTCTTTCGATCGCCTTCGCCGCCACCAGCTTCTTCCTGACTTTCTTCAGCTTTGGCGGCGGAGCGCTGGTCTAGTGGCGGAAGGCTATGAAATCCCCCTCCATCGCTCGCTGACCGAGCCGATCCTGATGGCGGGCGCACCGCGCACGGCCGCCATCGCCATCGGGACGCTCGCTGCCGCGGTCGGCCTTGGGCTCCAGCTCTGGATACCGGGCCTCGTGCTCTGGACCGTCGGGCATTCAGCGGCCGTGTTCATGGCGCGGTCTGATCCGGATTTCATGGCCGTTGCGAGCCGTTCGACGCGCCACAAGGAGCATCTGACATGCTGAACTTGCGTGAATATGCCGACACACCAACGCTTCTCGCCGACTATCTACCATGGGCCTGTCTCGTTGCGCCGGGCGTCGTCCTCAACAAGGACGGCAGCTTCCAGACGACATTCAAATATCGTGGCCCTGACCTTGAAAGTTCGACCGAGGAAGAACTCGTCTCGGTTATGGCCCGGGTCAACAATGTCCTGCGCCGGTTTGGCTCAGGCTGGGCGCTCTTCTTCGAGGCGCAGCGCCACGAGGTGCATGACTATCCGGAGGCGGAGTTTCCAGATGCGCTGTCCTGGCTCATCGATCAGGAACGCGCGCTGCAAGCCGAAGAAAGCGGCGCCCGGTTCGAGAGTGCCTACTATCTAAACCTCCTCTGGCTACCGCCTGCCGATGCGACGGGCCGCGCCGAGAAGGCGCTGATCCAGCGCGCTGAGACCGAAGATGCCGCGACCTGGCGGCACCGGCTGGAGACGTTCCAGCAGCACGCGGACCGCGTCTTCGATCTCCTTTCCACCTGCCTCGCCGAGATTGGTAAGCTAACTGACGATGAGACGCTGACCTATCTCCACTCGACCATCTCGATCAAGCGCCATCCTGTTGTGACGCCTGAGCTGCCGGTCTTCCTCGACGCCGTGCTCGCCGATGAGCCCTTCGCTGGCGGGCTGGAGCCGATGATCGGTGACGCGCATTTGCGCACGCTGACCATTCTCGGTTTTCCGGCCTCGACCCTGCCGGGCATCCTTGATGAGCTGAACCGGCAGGGTTTTGCCTATCGCTGGGCAACGCGCTTCATCGCCATGGACAAGGCCGAAGCTGAAAAAGTGCTCGGAAAGAAGCGCCGCCACTGGTTCGCCAAACGCAAATCGATCGGCGCGGTCCTGCGCGAGACCCTGTTCAATGAACAGGCGGCCCTCGTAGACAATGACGCCGACAATAAGGCGGGTGATGCCGACGCCGCGCTACAGGAACTCGGCTCCGACCTTGTCTCCTATGGCTATGTGACCACAACGATCACTGTCGCCGATCCCGACCGGCGCGTGGTGGACGAACATATCCGCGTGGCCGAGCGCATCGTGAATGGCCGCGGCTTCACCGCAATCCGCGAGACCCTGAACGCCGTCGATGCCTGGCTCGGGAGCTTGCCCGGTCATCCGTATGCCAATGTCCGTCAGCCCATCCTGCACACGCTGAACCTGGCCCATATGGTGCCGCTGTCTGCGGTCTGGGCGGGCGAAGACGCCAATCGACACCTACAAGCCCCTGCGCTCATCCAGGCACAGACCGACGGCACAACACCGTTCCGCCTAAATCTCCACATTGGCGATGTTGGTCATACGCTTGTCGTCGGTCCCACCGGCGCGGGCAAGTCCGTGCTCCTGTCCCTGCTCGCCCTGCAATGGAAGCGCTACACAAACGCCCAGGTCTTCATCTTCGACAAGGGCCGGTCCGCGCGCGCTGCAACGCTTTGCATGGGCGGCGCGCATATCGACCTTGGCAGTTCGAACGCCCCAAGCCTCCAGCCCCTGAAGGACATCGACACCGAACATGGCGCGAGTTTCGCCGCTGACTGGCTGACAGGTCTCTGCACAAATGAAGGCGTCAGCATGACGCCGGACCTGAAAGCCCGGCTCTGGGAAGCGATCCAGTCTCTCAGCTCAGCGCCTGAAAACGAACGCACGCTGACAGGCCTCAGCCTGATGCTGCAGGACGACACGCTCAAATCGGCGCTCCACCCGTTCACGCTGGAAGGCCCGCATGGCCGCCTTCTCGATGCCGATCAGGAGAGCCTCGCCCTCGCCGATACAGTCTGTTTCGAGATGGAAGAGCTGATGCACGCGAAAGGCGCGGTCGCCCCCGTCATCACTTACCTGTTCCACCGACTTGAAGCCCGGTTCACCGGCAAACCAACGCTGCTCATCCTAGATGAAGCCTGGCTGTTCCTCGATGATCCGATGTTCGCGGCGCGCATTCGCGAATGGCTCAAAACCCTGCGCAAGAAGAACGTGTCTGTCGTGTTCGCAACACAAAGCCTGGCCGACATCGCGAACTCAAGCATCGCGCCTGCACTCGTCGAGTCCTGTCCGACACGGATCTTCCTCCCGAATGAACGCGCGCAGGAACCGCAATCGAAAGAGACCTATGAGCGCTTCGGACTCAATACCCGCCAGATCGAACTGATCTCAAGAGCCACGCCGAAGCGCGACTATTATTACCAGTCACCCCTCGGCGCGCGCGTCTTTGATCTGGGACTTGGACCCATCGCCCTCTCGGTTTGCGGGGCGTCCTCGCCGGAAAATCAGGCCCGCATGGACCGCATCTGGGCCGAGACGGAAGGCGACGGCTTTGCTGCCTGCTGGCTGATCGAGAAAGGCCTGCCCTGGGCGGCTGAGCTGCTCACCCGCTGGCCCGGCCATGCGCCTGAAGCCGCCGATCCGATCCAATCAGTCCACGCCATCGCCGCCGAATAGGAGCCCCCGATGAAACGCTTCCTTGCCTCCGCCCTCATTTGCGCCGCGCCGCTCTCCATCCTCATCGCCCCGCCAGCCGCCGCCCAATGGACGGTCTATGACCCGGCCAATCACATCCAGAACATCTACCAGGCGATCCGGTCGCTTCAGGCAGTGAACCAGCAAATCCAGCAGCTCACCCATGAAATCGAGATGCTGGAGAACATGGCGCGCGATCTGGAGGCGCTGCCCGATAGTATCGTCGACGACATATTGCGCCGCATGCGCCGCATTGAGGAGCTGATGCGCGAGGCCGAAGGCATCGGCTACCGCGTCGAAGAAATCGAGCGCGAGTATGAAGAGGTCTACCCGGAAGACTATGGCGCCGAACCGCCGCGTCAGGCCGTCCTCGTCGAAGAGGCCCGCGCCCGCTGGCGTCAGTCCCGCACGGCTTACCGGGACAGTCTGACCGTCACGGCGCAGGTCGTCTCCACAGCGCGGGCTGACAGTGACAGTCTCGGCCGGCTGATCGCCGACAGCCAGTCCGCCGTCGGCAATCTCCAGGTCGCGCAGGCGGGAAACCAGATCGAGGCCCTGCAGACTGAGCAGCTGATGCAGATGGAAGCCATGATGGCCGCCCATTACCGCGCCGAGGCGCTGGAACGCGCGCGCCAGCTGGCCGAGGCCGAACGCGGCCGCGCCCGCACCCGGGCCTTCCTCGCAGAGTAGCGCCCCATGGACGTGATCGACACATTTCTCGCGACCTTTATCGCCTACATTGACAGCGGGTTCGGCCTGCTGGCGGGCGATGTCGCATACCTGTCGACCACGCTCATCGCTATCGACATTACGCTGGCAGGCCTGTTCTGGGCGCTCTCCCAGAACACGGACGTGATCGCCGGGCTCCTCAAGAAGGTGCTCTATGTCGGCTTCTTCGCCTTCATCATTGGCAATTTCTCTCTTCTCGCAGGGATCGTCTTTGACAGTTTCGCGGAGCTTGGCGTGACCGCTGGCGGCGGGACCATGACCGCCGATGATCTCCTGCGCCCCGGCTTCATCGCCAGTGTCGGTCTCGACGCCGGTCAGCCGCTCTTGGAAGAGATCAGCGACATGCTGGGGCCAATCTCCTTCTTCCATAACTTCATCATGATCGCGGTGATGTTCATCGCCTGGGCGATCATCATGGTCGCCTTCTTCGTGCTGGCCGTGCAGCTCTTCATCACGATCCTGGAGTTCAAGCTGACGACGCTCGCCGGGTTCGTGCTCGTGCCGTTTGCGCTCTGGAACAAGACGACGTTCCTGGCTGAACGCGTCCTCGGCAATGTCATCACCTCGGGCATCAAGCTGATGGTGCTTGCCGTCATTATTGGCATCGGCTCGACGCTCTTCTCATCCGTGACCGATGCGTTCCGTACCGGCGATGATGTGACGCTCGCGCAAGTCATGGGCACGGTGCTCGCCGCGATCGTCTTCTTCTGGATGGGCATCTTTGCGCCCGGCATCGCCTCCGGCCTGATCACCGGTGCGCCGCAACTCGGCGCGGGTTCCGCCGCAGGCGCGGCCGCCGGTGTCACAGCCGGAACCTATGTCGCCGGGATGGGCGGCCGCGCTGCCGTCGGCGCCGTCGCGGGCGGGGCGTCCTCCGCCGTCAAGGCCGGCGCCAGCATGGCCGGCGCGGCGCGCACTTCTTATACGCTGGGATCGGTCGCCTCTGGCGCATCCGGCGCAGCGGGCGTCGCCGCAGGCCTTGCCGGTGTCGCCCGTGCAGGCGGCGACGCTATGCGTCGCACAGCATCGCGCCCGGCTCAAGCCCTCAGAGACGCCTACCAACGCGGCAGTCAGGGCGCCTGGCGCGCCACCGGCGGGTCTGAGGCCGCGTCCATGCAAAACTCTGCCTCCGGATCATCATCAAGCCAAAGCCCCGGCTGGGCGCGGCGCATGCAGGCGAGCCAGCGCATGGGACAGGCAGGCCAGATGGCCGCGCACTCCCTGCGCGACGGTGATCGCGGCGCTTCGGGCGCAAACCCCACCCTCAGAGACAAGGACGACTAGACGATGGCTTTCAGGCGATCCTCCTCCAGCTATGGACCAAGCCCGTTTCCCGAAACGCCTTACCAGAAGGCGGGCCAGATCTGGGAGTTCGCAGCCGGTTTGCCGCAGGCAAAACAATCCATCCGGGGGATGGATTGTAGGCGAAGAACGCCGCGGCAGCGGCCCGCAGGCTCCCGCTTCAACCCAACAAGACAGGAGGTCTGATCTATGGCGTTCAAGCGTTCATCTTCAAGCTACGGCCGCAGCCCGTTCCCCGAGACGCCATATCAGAAGGCCGGACAGGTCTGGGATGAAAGAATAGGCTCCGCCCGCGTGCAGGCGAAGAACTGGCGGCTCATGGCGCTCGGCTGTCTCGGGCTCTGCTTCGTCACCTCCGGCGCGCTGGTCTGGCGCTCGATGCAATCCACCGTCACGCCCTATGTGGTCGAAGTCGATGAGACGGGTGCGGCCCGCGCTGTGGCTCCGGCCACGACAAGCTACACGCCGACCGATGCCCAGATCGCCCATCACCTTGCGAACTTCATAGAACATGTCCGGGGGCTTTCCGTTGACCCTGTCGTCGTCCGCGAGAACTGGCTGCGCGCCTATGACTTCGTGACCGACCGCGCCGCCACCACGCTCAACGAATACGCCTCCGCCAATGATCCTTTCGCCGATGTCGGGCGCAAATCCCGCACCGTGGACGTGGTCAGCGTGGTTCGCGTCTCGGAGGACAGCTTCCAGGCCCGCTGGATCGAGAAGACCTATGAGAATGGTGCGCTC
>JAYZAM010000070.1:0-8862 GCA_036339715.1 Pseudomonadota bacterium
AATTCGATCGATTCCACTGGGGACTTTATTTTCAGACATATAGGGTCCAACTTTCTATACACTGTTTTTGCTTCCTAACGTCTCCAATTTAGAAAGGCTAACCCAGCAAATAGGACCAATGTCAACCAGAAAAACGTCTCCCCAAACCTTTGATATGGTGTATTTTCTAGCGGTGCGGGAAGACCGCTACGCACAACCGCGGAACGCCACCCATTTGGGTCACCTGGGGCCGGATTTCCGCGGGCAATTTCGCGTCCATGGCCATCCACCATGGCGGTCATCCCGAGCGTCGCAACACGCGCGAGCGGCAGTCCGCTTTCAATCGCCCGGTAGCGGTTCTGCGCATAATGCTGCGCCGGCCCCAAGCCGCCGCCAAACCAGGCGTCGTTTGAAATAATGACAATCCACTCGGCGGCCTCTCGTTGCGGTTGAGCCGTACGGACAATCTCCGGAAATAAGCCTTCATAGCAGATTAGCGGAATGAAAGGTGGAGCGATATTTTCCGGAAACAGGACAGTCGGTCCGGTGCCGGGATCAAAGCCATTTTTCGCCATTCGCTGGATCGCGGATGGCAGGATCCCGGCAATGCTCTCTCCGAACGGGATGATCTGGCTGGCTGCGAGTTCACCGAACGGAACCAGCCGGTGTTTGTCATAGAGCGCAGCCAGTTCAGTTGAATTGCTTCCGGCGGTCAGCATGATCAGACTGTTGAAATCGACCGTACGATCTTCGGTGCTGGTGAAGCGCGTTGATCCGGCGATGAGCGCGCGCCGTCCCAGAAACGCGGAAACCAGCTCGAGCGCATTATTGTCGGGGAAAAAACGGCTGGGCATCAGTCCGAGGGGAAAGGCGCTTTCCGGCCAGATGATAATATCGCCATCTTCGCTGGGAACGTCTCTTAGAAGCTCAATGTATCGCGCAATGACGGGTTCGCCGAAATCGTCGAACTTTTCGCGTTGTGGCACGCCGGCATCCATGAGCAAGACAGTGCGTTCGGTCATGATCGTGTCGTTTGCGAGGCGCTGTGACCCCCAGGCGAATGAGAACCCGACCAGTGCGACGGCCATAATCGCAGGCACCGCGCGCCCGAGCACAGCGCGCGTGTCCCGCGTATCAACAAGAGCCGCAGCGGCACCAGCGACAAAGAGTGTGATCAGAGTCAGCCAATAAACACCGCCGATCGAGGCAACTTGCGACATGGCGCCGCCCGGTGCCCAGGTGGTGCCCGGCAGGTTCCAGGGAAACCCGCCAAACAGCGTGCCTCTGATCAGCTCCGCCCCGCCCATAAAGAT
Source organism: Pseudomonadota bacterium (assembly GCA_036339715.1). Taxonomy (GTDB): domain Bacteria; phylum Pseudomonadota; class Alphaproteobacteria; order Caulobacterales; family Hyphomonadaceae; genus Henriciella. Next base: position 1,293 of record JAYZAM010000070.1, read on the forward strand.
TGCAAAGATGAAAACGCGCGATGGGGAGGCCGACCAGAATGCGCCGCCAAGCGCGCAGGCTGCGCCCCAAATCAGCGCCATGCCGCCGGGCAGCAGAATCAAGGGCATCCAAAGAAAGGCGGCATGCTTTTCTGGTTCGACCAGGAACGGTAGTGCCGTCCAATACATGCCGACCAGGAAGTATCCGAAGCCAAATGCCCAGGCCCGTGCAAAGATTGCACGCCCCCAGCGGGTCTGACTGCGCGCACCATCAATCATCCAGATCAAGCCGACAAAAGCGATAATAAGCGCTGGCGAGAGATGAAATGGCGCAAATCCGAGGGCGCTGAATGCGCCGAGCAGGCCTGCGAAAAGCATGGCGGTCACGCCGCGCGTGCGAGCCACTGCTTCATGCACGGCGGTCAGGACGCCAAGGCCATGACTTCGGGGGTCTTGGTGCTCGATCATGAGGTGGGTTCCGCAGCTGGTTGACGGACGACAAGGCGATGAATGCGACGCACATCGCTTTCCAGGATTTCAAGATCTACGCCGCTGGGGTGCGGCAGCACTTCTCCGCGCAGCGGCACACGTCCAGCGAGCGCGAACGCGACACCGCCAAGCGTGTCGACATCGTGATCTTCGAGCTCGAGTTGAAGGCCGCTTTCTTCCGCAAAATCGTCTGTTTCCATGCGGGCATCGACTTCCCAGGCGAGCCGTCCTCGGCGGATCAGCATGGCGACATCTTCATCATGCTCATCTTCGATTTCGCCGACAATTTCTTCGACAAGATCTTCCAGCGTCACCAGCCCATCCGTCCCGCCATACTCATCGACGACCAACGCAAGATGCATACGAGAGGCCTGCATTTTGACCAGAAGGTCAGCGAGCGGCATGGATGGCGGTACAAACAAGATGTCACGGCGAAGACGCTCCAGAGGGGCGTCACCCTCGATCCGTTCGGCGCCATTGGCTCGCGCGATTTCGCCAATCAAATCGCGAATATGAACAACCCCAACCGGATCATCCAGTGTCTCGCGATATACCGGCAGGCGTGAATGGGCTTCTGTTGCATAAATCTGGATCAGGTCATCCAGGCCCGTAGAAAGCTCTACCGCGATAATCTCGGCGCGCGGGATCATAACATCTTCGACGCGCGCGCTTTCGAACTCCGCGATGCGCAGTCGCATTTCCTTCTGAGAAGGAGGCTCAGGGCCCTCTTCGGCTATATCGATCCCGTCGGCGCGGCTCTTTGTGAACAGGCCAAACAAGCCTTTACGTCCTTCAGACATGTTTCTCTTTAGTCTCGTCTAGATGCGTTCGAATCGCAGATTATTTATATGGATCAGGCCAGCCTATGGATGCAAGCGCCGCAATCTCCAACGCCTCCATTTCCGCTGCCTCTGTGTCTTCTTTGTGGTCGTGCCCCAGAAGATGCAGCAAACCATGAATCAGGAGGTGAGACAGATGTTGTGCGAGTTCAATATCTTTGGCGGCCGCATCATCACGTGTGGTTTCGAGAGCAATCGCGATGTCACCCAGAAAGGGGCGATCCATTTCGGCGGCCGGGAAAGACAGAACGTCTGTCGGCTTATCCTTACCGCGCCAGTCCCGATTCAGGCTCTGAACCTCACCGTCATTCGTGAGAAGGAGGCTAACCTCACCCTCTGCTCCCGTCAGTGACGCGCCCGCAAGCAATGCGCGTTCGCAAACCGATTTCAGATCAGTGACGAGGTCGGGCCAGGCTGGGGCCTCAACGCGTAAATCGAGATCAATCATTCGAACCCGACTTGGAATCATCATCATAGGCCTGGATGATCCGGCTTACCAACGCATGCCGCCTGACATCCCGGGCAGAAAAAGTCACGCGGCCAACACCCTCAACACGTTGAAGGATCTTGAGGGCGTGCGCCAGACCGGAATTCTGTCCGCGTGGTAAATCGACCTGTCCCGGGTCACCGGTAACAACCATACGACTGTCGCGGCCGAGACGTGTCAGAACCATTTTCATCTGAGCAACCGTCGCATTCTGCGCTTCGTCCATGATGACGAAGGCGTTCTTGAGCGTTCGCCCGCGCATAAAGGCGAGCGGCGCCACTTCGATCACACGTTTTTCTCGTAGACGGCCGGCCTGATCCGCACCGAGGGTCTCGTCCAGTGCATCCCAGATGGGGCGCAAATAGGGCTCGACCTTCTCCTCAAGATCGCCCGGCAGGAAGCCGAGGTTTTCGCCCGCTTCGACGGCAGGGCGGGTGATGATCAGTTTTGCTGCGGCCTTGTTCTTGAGAGCAGCGGCGCCGGCGGCGACGGCCAGAAAGGTCTTACCCGTTCCAGCAGGTCCGACGCCAAAAATCAGATCATTTTCTGTTCCCGTCAGCAGGTCGAGATATTTCGCCTGCGCATTGGTTTGAGCTTTGATCGGGACTTTGAGTCCGGTTAGCGTGCGATAATGCTGGCTCGGGGTCCGCGCCTGATCAACGGCCCCTTCTAGGGCCGCAATTCCGGCATTTGGGTTTTGCGCGAGAACCGTTTCGAACACGCTCAGGGCCAGCTCCGCCGTGGCGATTGCTTCAGCGGATCCATCAAGCAAAATCCCGCCTCCCTGGCTCTCGGCTTTCAGAGCGCCAGCCGATAGCTCATTTTCCAAATAGACCAGATTGGTGTGATTTGGGCCGCAGATGACGGGCAGGAGCGAAGCGTTTTTCGGGGTCCAGATCTGGCTCAAGCGGCCACCTCTTCGGATTCTTCGGCACGCACGCCAGAAAGAGAGTTCAAGGTCGCGCCATCGATCCTGACATCAATGATCTGCCCCGCAAGCTCGGGCGAGCCATCAAAGTGAACCGCCTGAAGCCATGGGGAACGCCCATGCATTTGTCCGTCCTTGCGACCTTTTCCGGTCACCAGAACGGGGACGGTTTGACCCACTTTCGAAGCATTGAAGGCGGTTTGCTGCTCGCGCAGCAGGGCTTGCAGCGCTTGCAGGCGTTCATTCTTGACGTCTTCCGGGACTTGGCCAAACATTTCGGCGGCGGGGGTTCCAGGGCGTTCGGAATATTTGAAGGAATAGGCGATCGCATAATCGACCTCTCGGACGAGATCCATCGTGTCTTCAAAATCCTTATCGCTTTCGCCCGGAAACCCGACGATAAAATCGGAGGCGAGCGCGATATCAGGCCGCGCTTCTTTCATGCGGCGCATAATGTCGAGATAATGCTCGCGAGTGTGCCCACGGTTCATGGCGCGTAAAATGTTGTTCGAACCAGACTGAACGGGCAGATGCAGGAACGGCATTAGTTCCGGCGTATCGGCATGCGCGGCGATCAAATCGTCGTCCATGTCGCGCGGGTGGCTGGTTGTATAACGAATGCGATCGAGGCCGCCAACTTTCGCAACGTGTCGAACCAGCTGCGCCAGCGTCCATTCCGCGCCGCCTTCCATTTGCGGGGCAGCGCCATGATAGGCGTTAACATTCTGGCCGAGCAATTGAACTTCCCGCACGCCCTGTCCGGCGAGATTGCGCGCTTCGAAGATCACATCATCGACCGGGCGAGAAAGCTCCGCCCCGCGTGTGTAGGGCACGACACAGAAGGTGCAGAATTTATCGCACCCTTCCTGGACAGACAGGAAAGCCATGGGCCCATCGGCCTTTCGCGCCTTGGGTAGGGCGTCAAACTTTTCCAGGGTCTCGAATTCGGTTTCCAGTCGCTCTCCGGTCGAGCGGTGAACGCGCGCGATCATTTCCGGTAGCTTGTGATAGGCCTGCGGCCCCAGAACCAGATCGACGGCAGGCTGTCGGCGCATGATTTCAGCGCCTTCGGCTTGAGCCACACATCCCGCCACAGCAATCGTCATCTTGCCGCCCTGGGCCTGTTTCATTTTCTTGATCTTGCCGAGCTCGGAATAGACTTTTTCTGTGGCCTTTTCGCGAATATGGCAGGTGTTTAGTACAACCAGGTCCGCGCCCTCGGGCGAGTCGACGGGAGCATAGCCAATGGGCGCGAGCACGTCTTTCATGCGCTCACTGTCATAGACATTCATCTGGCAGCCATAGGTCTTGATAAAGACGGACTTGCTGGCGGTGTCGGAGGTCGTTTTCGTCATCGGGCGGCTTATGACCGAAAACCGCCCGAAAAGCTATATGTGGCTTCAGTTTTAGTGTCTAAAACGCACCAGACAATACTTTGACGGCGACGACGAGAACAACGGATGCAATCGCTGTCAGCGTGATGACATAGGTGCCTTCTCGCAATTTCTCTCGATCCAGGATCGGGCCGTTAAACTTGCTGAGACGCTGAGTCTCCTGATGGTGCATCGGAAGTGTTTTCATCATGTCCTCCCTCCTCGCTTGCACGTTGTTGAAAAATACAGCCTAGCACATGATCCTGAAAATACAACGGATTCGGACGAAATATATGTCGCTACACGGATTAAATGTGTGAAAACAACGGGCTTGTCTCGATGACAAATTTCTCATCTTCTATAATCTGATCAACGCCGAGCTGGACGCCGTTCAGAAAAGTCTTCAAGGCACCAGGATGACCCGTACGATAATCTTCAATAAGCCATTCAACGTATTGTCTCAGTTCACAGACAAAGGAAATGAAGGCACACCGCGCCAAACCCTTTCGGACTTTATCAGCGTTCCGGGTGTGTACGCAGCCGGTCGTCTCGACCGTGACAGCGAAGGTTTACTCGTTCTGACCGATAATGGCCGCTTACAGGCGCAGATTAGTAATCCGCGGAACAAAACACCAAAAACATATTGGGCGCAGGTCGAAGGACTTCCAGATGATGCTGGGCTTGAGCGATTGCGGACAGGGTTAGATCTGAAAGATGGACGGACAGCGCCTGCCAAGGTCGAACAAATTGATGTGCCGACTGACTTATGGCCGCGCACGCCGCCCATTCGCGTGCGAAAGACTATTCCGGCTTGCTGGATCGCGATTACGCTCACTGAGGGGCGCAACCGCCAGGTTCGCCGCATGACGGCGGCTATTGGGCATCCAACGCTCCGGCTCATTCGATACAAGATCGGGAATTGGTCTCTCGATGGTCTTCAAAGCGGCGAATGGAGAGATGTCTAGCTTTTTGCCAGCCGGGCTTTGGTTTTGCCTGCATGTGGCTTAGCCGTCGCCGGATGATCAGGCCAGTCATGCTTGGGATAGCGCCCCCGCATGTCCTTCGCCATATCGACATAACCGGCGCTCCAGAAGGCCGGCAGGTCCCGCGTTGTTGCAACGGGTTTCCCGCCTGGGGAAAGAATTTGCACAGTCACCGGCAATCGGCCGTCCGCGACGAAGATGTGGTGGGTCAGGCCGTAAAGTTCCTGGGCTTTGCATTCGAACAGCGGCGCGCGCTCATCGAGCCAGTCTATCTTCGCGTTTCGACCCGACGGGAGAGGAATGGTCAGGGGCGCCTTCTGATCGAGTTCCTGCGGCAGGGGCCAGTCGAGCAGTGATTTGAGCGCGGCGCCAAGCATGGATCCGTTTGGTAGCGTAAAGGCTTGTTGATTCAGCATCGGCGCAAGCCAGGTGTGCACACTGTCTTGCAGGCCCTGCACCGTCAGATCCGGCCATGGGTCACCAAACATCGTTCGCAATGAAGAGACCCGCGCAAGGAAGGTTTTCAAAATGGGGTCGAGCCCGGTGGGTTCGAATCCAGCATCTCGAAGATGCTCCAGGAAGGCCGCATTCGCGGCTTTCGATGTGGGTTTAGGAAGTGGGTGTTCGCTGAGCACAATTGCGCCCCACGTTCTGACTTTGCGTGCTTTAAAGGTGGCATTTGCCGGATCGAATTCGGCCTGGTCGCGCTCTTCCACATTGCCATAAGAGAGTGCCTGCTTTTCGGTTATGGCTGCGGCAAGAGAAATACGCGCCGATTTTGCCTGTCCAACCATATCGGCGATGACAAGCCATTCTGATTTTGCCATGGCGGAGGTTTCTTCGAGCTGTCCCGCACGTCCGGACGCGAGCAGGTATTGGCCAGAAGTGCCCGGGCGCCGCCGCGCGATCATGTCTGGCCAGGCTCGGGCCAGAATCTCTGGAATCTGACCTTTTGGGGGTTGGCCTCCGCCCCAGCGTTTTGCTTGAGCTCGCAACGTGTCTGCGCGTCGGCTCCGCTCAATTTGAAACCGGCTGTAGCGTTCGGTCAGATCTGCACTGGGGCCGCCCATACCGCGTTCACTCATCAGAGCGGCAAGTTGTGCGGCCAGCGCTTTCTCATTCGGTGTGCGAGCGCCTACAATCATCGCCGCGAGGCGGGGTGCGAGGGGCAGTTTGGTCATCTCGTGACCATATGCGGTCAGGTGTCCGGATGGCTCGATCGCCTTCAACGCGAGCAAGTCGTTTCGGGCGGCTTCCAGCCGTCCCGGTGGGGGCGGGGTCAGCCAGTTCAAGGCTTCCGGGCGGCTTTCGCCCCAATCGGCTAGGGTCAGAAGCAAACCCGAGAGATCGGCGTTTAGAATCTCCGGTTCTGGCGCTGCCGTGAGACCCCGCGTCTCAGCTTCATCCCATAGGCGATAGCAAATGCCGGGCCCAAGGCGTCCGGCCCGGCCGCGTCGCTGATCAACATTTGCGCGTGCGGCCCTGACGGTTTGCAACTGAGTTGTTACGCCGCCAGGGATATATCGGGGCACGCGCGCAAGCCCGGAATCGACGACCACAGACACCCCTTCAATCGTCAGGGCGCTTTCGGCGATGTCGGTTGCGAGCACGATTTTGCGTTGTCCCTCTGGACAGGGACGTATGGCTTTATCCTGGTCTTGTGGGCTGAGCGCACCATAAAGCGGGGCAATCTGGATGCCGTCGAGATTGTGAAGGCGTTCGGCGGTTCGCTTGATTTCGCCAGCCCCTGGCAGGAATGCGAGGATCGAGTCGGGTGTCTCACGCACGGCGCGCCTTATGGCTTGTGCCATCTGGTCTTCGATCCGGTCACGGCTGCGCCCGAGATACCTCGTTTCGACTGGGAATTGTCGTCCTTCGCTTTCAATCACGGGCGCATTCAGAGTCTGCGCCATTTGCGCCGTATCGAGCGTTGCCGACATGGCCAGCAAGTGTAAATCGTCGCGCAAAGCAGACTGGATTTCGAGCGCCAGAGTCAGTCCAATATCCGCGTTCAGACTGCGTTCGTGAATTTCATCAAAGATGATGACGCTGACGCCGGTCAGTTCCGGGTCCGCCAGAAGTCGACGCGTGAGCAGACCATCCGTGATAACTTCGATCACGGTGTCTTGGCTGACAGCCCGGTCAACGCGGGTTGAAAGGCCAACACGTCCGCCGAGTTTCTCACCGATCGTGCTGGCCATGCGTTGAGCTGCCATGCGCGCGGCAATGCGTCGGGGTTCGAGCAGAAGTATCTTCCCGGGAAACGCATCGATGCCAGACAGTAGCCCAGCTAGGGCGAGCGGGACGCGGGTTGTTTTGCCGGCCCCCGGAGGCGCGCCCAGGACCAGTCGATGATTGGCGCGCAAGGATGCGGCAATCTCCGGTAATAGGGGATCGATCGGCAAATCGCTCATGAAACAGTCATGTCGTCAGTCTTGAGGTTTCGCAATTGCCGGTTTTCAACTAAAGGCAGGCGGACCCATAGTGCATGG
>JAYZAM010000071.1:0-4243 GCA_036339715.1 Pseudomonadota bacterium
GGATGTTCCGATAATTTTGCATTCAAATGCGCAGCAGACATTTCAGTCGCTTCGCCCGTTGGCATCCCGGTGCGAAAGGACTGTGTCCAGAAAGTGATATCAGGAGGACGCTTTTGCGCTGGCAGGGCAACGATCGCGGAGCCTTGTTGTCCATCCGGCAGCGCCGCTTCTAGACTTGTAACCCCAATGCTCGGTGCCCCAGTCGCAAGGGATAAACCGCGCGCAAAGGCGACGCCAACGCGGATACCGGTAAAACTGCCAGGGCCCGTTACCACCGCAAATCGATCAATCTCGCCAAGCGTTGTTTCAGTCCGTTGCAAAAGGCGGTCTACCAGCCCCGGCAATTGGGCATCCTGCCCTCGTGTCATCGGGACCAGCGTTTCCGCCAAGATTTCCTCGCCGCGAACCAGAGCGACGTCGCAGGCTGGGCCCGCCGTATGAATACCGAGCACAATCATCAAGTGACCCTAGAGAATTAGACAGGCATCCTCGAAGCTCAATCGGGGGCTGCGCTCGAAGATCGTTGAATCGTCGCCATGGCCGATATTGCACAGCCAATTTGACCGCCAAGTCTTAGTTGCTTCATTCCCTAAGAAGAATTCCTCATCGACGCCGGCATTGTTAAAACCGGACATAGGCCCACAATCGAGACCTATCGCGCGCGCTGCGAGCATCAGATATGCGCCTTGTAAAGTGCCGTTTCGAAATGCCGTTGTGTGGCGGTTCTGCTCGTCAGCAAACCAGTCCTTTGCCCCTGGATTGTGCGGAAAGAGCTCGGGGATCTTCTCATGAAACTCGAGATCATGAGCAATGATCACCACCCAGGGAGCCGCAAGAGTCTTCTCGACATTCCCGTCCATGAGATGCGGCTTCAGGCGCTCTTTGGCTTCACTGGACTGCAGGAAGACAAACCGGGCAGGCGAACAGTTGGCGCTGGTCATCCCCATTTTAGTCAGGTCATACGTCGCGCGGATCAGGGTTTCCGGGACAGAATCAGTGGTCCAGCCATTGTACGAACGGCCCAGGCGCCAGATTTGATCCATGGCGTGATCATTGACAGGTGATTTCGTCATTGCGTTGCCCCTTCTGTATGCTGTTCGCATTTAGAGCGGGTCGGATGATGAGACAATAAGCGCTAGCTTTTTACCTGGGACGGCTGTTTGTCGGCACCAAGTCCAGACGCTTAACCTGCGGTGTTTGACTTGATCCGCCAGTCTACCTCCATCGACGCGACCTCAATGCCCTGAGCATCCTTGAGAACCACGTCAACGGAGTAATCGACCACGCCTTCGCGGCCAAACTCCGCCATGATATCTTCACCCGTTCGACGCAGCCGGGCCTCGGCTCGAATGATCCCGCGCGCAGCTTTCATATAGCGTATTTTCGCCTCAACGATGGCCGCTCGAATAAGCGCGATTTTGTCAGCAAAGAGGGAGACACTTGCCGCTCCAGAAGCCGCTTCAGCGAGCGTAAACAATGCTCCAGCATGCTGTGATCCCATATGGTTTTGTGTTTCGCGAAGGTCGGGTAATTGGGCGACGCCATACCCGTCTTCGATAACCAGAAGCTCAACACCTGTATGTTTCGCATAAGGGACGTTCTGCTCGAAGAAGGCTTTCATCAACGCATAGATTTGATCCGTGTCTCCGGTCATCGAATTCAATCCAATTCTTATATTCGTGCACTATTATAATACGGGTCTTGCCCGTGGCGAAATTAATTAGCAACCTTAATTTGATTTGACATCGAAATAATTGGACGGTTGAGGCCAGTTCGGGCGCTTCTGGGGACACCCTGTGCTTGAATTTGGCTGATTCTGACGCATTTTTCGCGTCAAGAACAGCTAAAATTTTCCCGTTGCGTCCGCCTAGATCTCTGAGTTGCTCTATTTGTCCTAAGCATTGAAAACCTTATCAATTTCCTTTCCTAGTGCGAGGAAATTCGACGTTTAAGACTTTGGTAAGCTTGATTGATTCTTTATCAATTTATTGCGCGCAGATTTGATGTGTGTGCGACCAATTTTTCAAGGTATCTGTGCGATAGCGAGCCTATGCGCATTTCGACGTCGGCCATTTTCAACAGTATTGTGCACGGCACATTGGAGCTTCCTGACGGAAACCTCCGGCAGCCGGTTTTGCGCGAACTGTTCGATCAGCTCGCGTCCGTGATGAAGCCGCTGGCGATCATCACAGCGATTAACAGTACCGCCGTGACGTTCATTTTCGCGCAGTTCACCACGTGGTGGTTGGCGATGATCTGGTGGCTGCCAATCCTCTACTTCTCTTTCTTCCAGTATAAGGGTGCCGTTGCGATGAACGCGGTGCCAAAAGACGCAAAGCTATCTGGGGGATTTTTAAAGAAGGGCGCGCGCAACAATTTCCTATTTGGGGTCTGGTGGGCGCTGAGTTGTCTGATCTTTGCCGGACCAGACCATGCCGCGAATATCACGCTTGCGGCGCTGTCGACAGGCATGTGCGCTGCTGCTGCGGCTTGTCTGGGTTCGAATGCCGGTATGTCCGCCCGATTCATGGCAGGCGCGCTTCCTATGACGGTATTCTCCCTGATCTTTATTGACAGTGCAGCCGCCGTAATCACCGCCGCGATGGGTGGGACATTGGCGATTACCATGATTTTTATGGCGCACCTGAAATACCGCGATACGGTGGAAATGCTGCGGGTTCGAACCGGTTTGGAGCTTTCTAAAGGGCGCCTGGACTCGGCCGTGAAATCGCTTGGAATTGGATTGGAGATCCAGGACAGCTCTGGGGAAGTCGTCTTCTCGAATTCCACGATGGAGCAGAATCGCGAAGCGGTTCAGCAAGGGACGCTGACGCGAGACGGGTTCTATTTCTGGCAAGGTCGGCACTATCGCCGAACCGAACATAATGGCGTTGAGGGCGATCAGATCGAATTGATCGAGAATGTCACATCGCTCGTTGAAAGTCAGGAAGCGATCTTGCAATCACGCCAGCAAGCCGAACAGGCGCTGGAGACCAAGTCCGCATTCTTTGAGTCGATCTCACGCGAAGTGATCTATCCGATTAAGACGATCATGCGATATGCGCGTCTTTTGCAACCGGATTCTCGTATTAAGTTCGATCAGGAAGAGCTTGGAAATCTCGCCAATTTGATCACCAATGCCTCAAAGGACCTGGAGCGTTTGATGTCGTCCATGACTCGTCATTCGTTAGAAGACGGACAAAATCTCGTGGATGCGGAAATGATCAAACTGCGCGAGATCTTCCAGGAAGAGCTGCGTGAAATGGCGCACGGGGTGCTTCAAAAACCAGAGCTGGATGAGATTGTTGGCGCAGTCTCTGAGGATCTTCTGGTGCGCTATGCCGCCAGCGGTTCACTGACGCGGGCACTTGGCCAGATGTGCCTGAAAGCCAAGCGTACAGTTGGTCCAAATGGCAAAGTGGCTCTATTCGTTCGCGCAATGCCCGCGCCCGAAGGATCGCTCTGCTTTATCGTCCGTGGTTTGTATCGCGGCCCGGTTCCGCCGCAGCCAGAACCGGTTGCAGACCCGCTCAATCCTGACGATTCCGAAACGGTCACGCTGGATGCCTATGCGTCGTATATGTCTGCCACGCATATTGAAAACCTTGGCGGACAGTACCGCGAGGATCTCGGCGGCGACAAATCCGTGAGCCTGATCGCAGTTGTACCGTCCGACTTCGTGCAAAGCGCTGGCGAACCGATCAAGTCATTACCTTCGAAAGCAGTCGCGAGTTAAACGTCGAGATCGTCGACACAGCTTCGTGAGAAAAACTGGAGCCCGTGTGAAACGTCCGCAGCTCGCCCTGCATCTCTTGCATGGTTTGCAGCAATCCATCTCGGATGCTTTGGGGTGAATAGGTTGGCATATATTGCCAAATGGCTTGTTGAATGACCCGTGGATCAATCGCGCCGCGCTTTTCAGCATCAAATTCCAGCAGTTCGACCAGCTCGTCTTTGGAATAGGCGGCTGAGGACTGGCCAACAGTAAACAGTTGGCGGCCGTCTTCGTCTGGGCATTCAAACCGGTAGAAGAGAAGTTTGCCATCATTTGCGTCTGATGCGCAGGTCTCGCTCCACGCGTTGACTGGTGCATTGTGCGCCCACGCCTCTACCGAGACAAGCGTTGTCGTATATCCGGCCCAGTCGATGGCATCTGCAACCGTGCGCTCGGCTTCACTGGGGGTTGTTAATGCACAGAAATCAGACATCGGGATCGTGTTGATAAGTGTGTCAGCTTCGAACA
>JAYZAM010000072.1:0-3578 GCA_036339715.1 Pseudomonadota bacterium
ATTTTTTGCTCGTTGCGATCGGCATCTGGTTCCGGCACGGGCGTGAAAGCATAGGTCACCGTGGTCTCGCTTTCTTCAGTGATTTTCGCGTCCATCGGCACCATCTGGCCAAATTCGGTGCACCAGATATCCCCTTCAGCGGAGGCATCACGCGACTCGAGCTCTTCCCGAAACGCCTTAGACCAATCAGATTCCGCCGGGGTCAGTATTTTAATCCGCTCGCCCACCGGCTGACTCGGATCGACCCGCGCCGTCGCGGGAATGCTATCCCACGCGAAGCTTGTTTCATATGAATAGAGCGGGCCCTCATCAGACATTTCTCCCATCATCTCGAGCAATGGATCGGCCACGGCTGTTGAGACAAATCCTAGCGAAGCTGCTGAGAGCATTGCGAAACGGAACATAAGACCTCCATAATCTGCTCGCTAACAAACCCAAACGCGCGTGAATGTCAGATGAAAAATCTGCAAACTCTGCGGAGATTGCGCTAAATAGGCCGGATGCCGGACACGCTCCCTTCCGCTTTCACCTTACCACCTCGGTTCCAGCGCTGGTTTTCGGACCGCGAATGGTCGCCGCGCGCGCATCAACTCGCCCTGACGCAAACCGCGCTTGAAGGGGACAGCGCCCTGCTCATCGCCCCAACCGGCGGCGGCAAAACACTTGCCGGTTTTCTCGCAAGCCTAATTGAGCTGTCGGATAAGTCTAAGCGAAATTCTGACCGCCCCGCCCTGCATACGCTATACATCTCTCCCCTGAAGGCCCTTGCCGTCGACGTGGCGCGCAACCTGATGACGCCGGTCGAGGAGATGGGGCTTGATATAAAAATCGAAACCCGAACCGGCGACACACCGGCGCATAAAAGGCAAAGGCAACGAAAAACGCCTCCCGACATCTTGCTCACCACACCAGAGCAATTGGCGCTCTTCATTGCATCGGATCACGCAGCTGAATTTTTTGCGGATCTGAAGTGCGTTATTATCGACGAGATCCATGCGATTGCCCCCAGCAAACGCGGCGACCTTCTCAGTCTCGGCCTGGCCACGCTGGCCAAATGGGCACCCGCCTGCCGTTTCATCGGGCTGTCTGCGACTGTTCATGAACCAGAAGTCCTGCAAACCTGGCTTGGCGTGCGCGGCGATGAGCCAGGTCTTATTCTGGCCGAAGGCGGCGTCCACGCCGATGTTGATATCCTGATATCGGACGAACGCATTCCCTGGTCCGGTCATTCCGGTCGGTTCGCTGTGGGCGAAGTCTATGAGCAAATCAAAACAGCAAAAATGTCGCTCATATTCGTAAAAACCCGCTCGCAGGCAGAAGTCCTCTTCCAGGAATTATGGACCGCGAATGAGGATGGATTGGCCATCGCCCTACATCATGGGTCTTTGGCCAAGGAACAGAGACGAAAAGTCGAAGCGGCGATGGCGGCCGGACAGCTAAAGGCGGTGGTCTGCACATCGACGCTCGATTTGGGCATTGATTGGGGCGAAGTGGATCTGGTGATCCAAATGGGTGCCCCCAAAGGCGCGGCGCGACTGGTCCAACGCATTGGACGCGCCAATCATCGCATGGACGAAGCCAGTCGCGCCATGTTGGTCCCGACCAATCGTTTTGAAATTCTCGAATGTCGCGCTGCGGAAGCCGCTGTTGAAGCCGGTGAAATAGACGGCGAGCCCATCCGTCAGGGCGCGCTTGATGTTCTCGCTCAGCACATCATGGGGCGCGCATGCGGCGAAGGCTTTGATTTAACCCATCTATTCGACGAGATCCGCGCATCGGCCCCTTACCGAGATCTGGACTGGGAAACCTATGAACGTGTCGTTGATCTGGTGGCCACAGGCGGGTACGCGCTGAAAACCTATGACCGGTTTAAGCGGATCACGCGCACGCGTAGCGGGGAATGGCACGCGCGTACCGCGCGCGACCGCCAGCAGCACAGGATGAACGTCGGCGCGATTGTCGAGGCCCGCAGCCTGAACGTCCGACTAGCCAGCCGGGTGAGCAAGGACAATTCCACTCTGACAAAAGGTCGACCCGCCTTACGCGCTGGACGTAAATTGGGTGAAATTGAAGAATATTTCATCTCAACACTGACCCCCGGTGATACGTTTCTATTTGCAGGGGAAATTCTTCGCTTTTTAGGCGTACAGGAAACCGACTGCCTGACCATGCGCGCACCCGCCGATACGAACCCTGCCATCCCAAGTTATAATGGCGGCAAGTTTCCCCTCACCCAGTTTCTTGCCGGACGGGTTCGTAAGATGATCCATGATCGCACGTCTTGGGGCGAACTGCCTGATCAGGTCCGAGAATGGTTCGAAATACAAGATGCGCGCTCCACTATTCCCGGCGCAGATGAGCTTCTAGTCGAGACTTTTCCGCGCGGAGAACGTCATTTTCTGACGTGCTATCCCTTTGAAGGCCGCCTTGCGCACCAAACGCTTGGCATGTTGCTGACCCGGCGTCTTGAACGCATGGGGGCCAAACCGCTCGGCTTCGTCGCTTCAGAATATGCTATGGCGGTTTGGGCAATGGAGCCGATGGGAAAGCTCGATATGCCCGACCTATTCGCACCCGACTTGCTCGGGGATGATCTGGAAGAATGGCTCGAAGAAGCGGTCCTAATGAAACGGCATTTCGCACATTGCGCTCAAATCTCCGGATTAATCGCACGGCGGATGCCCGGATCAGAGAAGACTGGAAAACAGGTCACGTTTTCAACGGATCTGATCTATGATGTTCTGCGCAGTCACGAGCCTGACCATATTCTGTTGCAAGCCGCCCGCCATGACGCTGCGACGGGGTTCCTAGATATTCGTCGGCTTTCGGATATGCTCATGCGGGTTCGCGGAAAGATCGTCCTGAAAGACCTGAAGAAAATCAGCCCATTTGCTGTCCCGGTCATGCTCGAAGTCGGCAAAGAACCCGTACATGGCGCGAGTGTGGAAGAAGCCATCCTGCGCGACGCAGAAGCTGACCTCATCGCCGAGGCGATGGGCCAGATTTGATCCTGTCAGAGCTTAAGCGCTGGCTTTGAGAAGACGTCGCCGCTGAACCGAGCTTGGAATACCGAGGCTCTCGCGATATTTCGCTACGGTTCGACGCGCAATTTCTATCCCAAACTCTGTCAGGATCTCTACGATTTTGTCGTCCGAAAGCACTTTATCGCCTTCTTCTTCGATCAATTGCTTGATCCGATAGCGCACGGCTTCTGCCGAGTGGGCTTCGCCCCCGCCCGTCGATGGAATGGCTGCAGAGAAGAAATATTTCAACTCGAACAGGCCTCGTGGCGTTGCCATGTATTTGTTGCTCGTCACACGGCTCACCGTGGATTCGTGCATTTCAATTGCGTCAGCGACCTGCTTCAGATTGAGCGGACGGAGATGCGCAACGCCATGTGCGAAGAAGGCATCTTGCTGACGCACAATCTCGCTAGCAACTTTCAAAATCGTTCGGGCGCGTTGATCGAGCGACTTAATCAGCCACGTCGCATTCGCTGCGCAGTCGGAAATAAATTCTTTTTCCTTGTCACGCATCGGCAAAGCGCTGACTTCGGCATAATAGGCTTTGTCCATGAG
>JAYZAM010000073.1:0-8870 GCA_036339715.1 Pseudomonadota bacterium
GCTTCGTCGCGGCCGTCGATCAGGACGATGTGACGCTCCACACGCGCCCGTCCTTCGCAGATGCGCGGCGACTGATCAGCGAAATTGCTTCAGAAAATGACGTCGTATTGTACGAGAATGACCTGCCAGATATTCTGGAAGAAACGCGGTTATTGTAATGCCGCCGCCGGTTTAGGCCGCTATATTCCCGGCCTGAATGCGGTTCAGGGCTTCATGAAGCTGCTCAATCGGCGAGGTGTCTGAGGCATTTGTCTCGGATGACCAATTGTCTGAATTGAAGCGACCAATCGCATGCTCGCGGGCACGGCTGACACGGCTTTTAACGGTGCCTGGCGCACAGCCCAGCACTTCGCCGGCCTCGTCATAGGTAAAGCCCGCTGCGGCCACCAGCAAAAACGCCTCTCGCTGCGCGTCCTTTAGGGAGTCGATGGCGCGCAACATACGATAGAGATCGCTGCGTGACTCGACATCCGATGCCGCTTCGAGATGCTTTTCAACCACATCGCGGTCTTCGGCATCACGCACACGATCAAATCGCTTTTGCTGGTAAAATTCGTTGCGAGCGATCCGAAATAGCCAGGCGCGCAAGGGCCCGCGGGATTCATCGAAATCTGCGCGATTGATCCAGGCCTTCTCACACGCGTTTTGAACGATGTCGTCCGCTTGAACGAGGTCACCACAAAGCACGCGCACATAAGCGCGAAGTTCGGGTAAAACTATCTCCAATTGATCCGCAAACATGTCGAATTCTCGTTATTTCCACCCTGAATAGTATTCAATGCCTAACAGAAGGTTTCCAAATACCTACTGCGCCATCTTGTTTGGATTCTGTTAACGCGTCAGTCCCGTTGCGTGCCCCGCGCCGCCGACCGCCCTCATCCTCAATAATGACGGGTATCTGACCCAAACACAGAAATTCGAGCCCGGTTCAACCCATTCATTCCTCAAGATTTCACGCAATACTTATCGTTGTATTTTGTACTATTCGCGCGAGAACCATTGCTCATCCGTTAACCTTCTTTACCCTAAATTAACCAACACGGCGGAGAGCTATGCCCGAAGAGGGGCAAACCATGTTCACGACCGAACTTGAGACCTTGTTGCCGGAATTACGCGGGTTCGCTCGTATGCTTTGTGGCGATCGCGACCTGGCTGACGATATCGTACAAAATGCATGCCTGAAAGCGTGGACGGCGCGGACTTCCTTTGATCCTCAAAAAGGCGCTTTCAAATCCTGGATGTTCACCATCGTTCGAAACGAGTTCTTGCAACATGCGCGCAAGCACAAACGTGTCGAAAGCTATGCACCGAGCGAGCTGGAAAACTGGCTCACACAGGACTGCCAGTTTAGCACGCGCGCGTCTTGCTCCGACGCGATCAAACGCCTGTTCGCCCTGAAACCCGAGCAACGAGACGTCTTCATTCTGGTCGTCGCAATCGGTTACTCTTACGAAGAAGCCGCGAAAATCTGTAATTGCGAAGTCGGAACGATCAAAAGCCGGATCAACAGGGCTCGTAAACAGCTCAGTGAAACCCAAGTGGATCCAGTTACGGGAGCGGAGATGCAGGGCAAGTCTCATCCCGGTTTTCATGGCGTTCGCGATATCATGGGCTATGCCGAAGCGCTCATTCAGCGCGCCGCCTAGCCCAGCTTTTCCAATCCCTAGATTTGCTTCGCACCGTCCCGTCCCGTCCCGCGTTTGTGAAACTTTTTTAAAAAAATTTGGAACGGTTTCTGATCCTGAGACGTAGGGACTATGGAAACGCCCGTTTCCGAATCTCCATTATGACTAACCCGTACGCTTGCCGTACGGGTTTTTTTTCGTCGAGCGATCCCGACGATGATACCATTTGCAGGCGTAACGGAAATAACCTCGCCAGTGTAAACTGTTTTACAACCTAACGTAGTATATAAGGAAAATCCCCTATATAAAAGCCTGCGAGATTCAGAACCAATGATTTCCTATCCACCCCCAAAATTCGAAGAACAGCGGTCTGAAATACTGCAGCGCTATCAACTGATCAGCGATGATAAGTCAAACACTTCGCAATGCCTGGCTAGCGCGATCTCGCTGTCTCTAAGGTCTCCTTTTGTGATTGCCGCGTTGAATAACAGATACCGGACCTGGTACTATTCCATGCATGGTCTGACTGATTTTTCGGAATCAGACCTACAGACCTATTTCGCACGGACCCACTTGTCACAAGTCGCCTTCTCGGTCGACAATTTGCAATCCGAAGCTTATTTCACCAACCATACGCGCGGTCTTCAAATCCCCAAGTTTGGCGCGATGGCCGGGGTCCCCTTAACCGACCCAAACGGGAAACGATTTGGCACGCTCTGTGTCGCCGATCTTGAAACGCGTACCTGGTCAGACGTTGAAATGGCGATGCTTGCAAGCTTCGGCAGCGTCATGAGCAATGATATTTGCATGCGCAGCGCTGCGCGATACGCCGTGCGGGATCTCATCGAACTTGAGCAGGAAAAATGTGAACTTTTTGAGCTCGCGACCGTCAACCCACTAACCAAGGCGCTCAACCGCCGGGCCTTCACCCGATTCTCAGAGCGCGAACTGGCAAGATGTAATCGCGAGAACGGACGTCTGAGCGCGTTGATGCTGGATATCGACCACTTTAAGCAAGTGAATGATGTTCATGGTCACGCAGCTGGCGACAAAGTGCTTGCCAAGCTTGTCTCCGTTGCGTCTACGGCGCTGCGTCAGGAGGACCTGATCGGACGCCTTGGCGGCGAAGAATTTGCGATTGTTCTGGTCGATGCTCATGAAGATGCGGCGGCTCAGGTCGCAGATCGGATCCGACGCGCCATCAAGCAGGCAGTCTTCCTAAGCGAGGCTGGGTCGTTCAATGTTACGGTCAGCATCGGAATATCTGCACCCTACCCCAACGAGCTGAGCATATCCGCTGCGCTCGAGCGCGCCGACGCCGCGCTGTATCAAGCCAAGAGAAGCGGGCGCGATTGCGTTAAGGTCGCGGCATCGCCTTTTGGGGCATCGCGCCCTCAATCGTCTCGCGCCCCGCTTCGCCTCGTCAAATAGGACGCCCGCCCCGAGGCAGTCACACTGCCTCGGGTGTACGCTGTCATAAGAGAGACGCGGCGAAACCAAGCTGGTAAAAAATGGCCGCCCCGACACATTTGTCGGGGCGGCCATTTTTTTAGATCTGACGGCTCGCTTACAACGTGTAGTGATCCATCACGCTCGCGATGCGTCGCACAGCCACCATATACGCTGCGGTGCGCAAGTCTGGGCAATTGGGATTGGCCTCGCGGACTTCACGCATGGCGACATAGGCAGCGCGCATGGTGTCATCCAGTCCGGAGCGAACTAAATCGATTTCGCCCGCACCACATTCCAGTTTCGCCTTGATCGATGCATCAAGCCCCTTCGGCATAAGGGCCTCCAATTGCTGCAGGAACGCGCGGCTGCGCGCCTCTTCCTGGCGTCGCTGCATCCGCCCAAATCGCATGTGGGAGATATTCTTCGCCCACTCAAAGTAGGAGACTGTGACCCCACCCGCATTCGCGAATAGGTCCGGAATGATCGTACATCCGCGCTCCAACAAAATATCGTTCGCTTCTGCGGTAACAGGGCCATTGGCTGCTTCAATGATGACCTTGGCTTTGACGCGATGCGCGTTTGCGTAGGTTATAACGCTTTCGCACGCAGCAGGGATCAGGATATCGCAATCGTGCTCGAGACCGATGGCCCCATTTGGGCTGAACTCGGCCGCTGGGAAGGACGCCAGTGGCTCGCCGGCGATCAGGTGCTGCTTCAAAGCTTCGATATCGAGCCCGGTCGGATCAAATATGACCCCGTCCCGCTCTGCGACTCCGATGATTTTTGCACCATCTTCTTCGCTCAGGAATTTTGCGGCGTGATAGCCGACATTACCGAGACCCTGAACAATCACGGTTTTCCCATCTAGGCTGCCCGACAGTCCGGCCGCAGCCACGTCATCTGCATGACGGAAGAATTCCTGGAGCGCGTATTGGACGCCGCGGCCCGTCGCCTCTGTTCGACCAGCGATGCCGCCGGCATTTAGCGGCTTACCCGTCACACAGGCCCGAGCATTCATGTCGGTTGGATTCATGCGGCGATACTCGTCCGCCATCCAGGCCATTTCTCGCTCGCCGGTTCCCATATCCGGGGCCGGAACATTCTGGGACGGATTGATGAGGTCGCGCTTGATCAGCTCGTACGCGAAACGACGCGTAATCTTTTCAAGCTCATGCGGTTCCCACTCGGCCGGATTGATAATCAATCCCCCCTTCGAGCCACCAAATGGCGTTTCGACAAGCGCGCATTTATAGGTCATCAGCGCCGCAAGCGCTTCGACCTCATCCTTGTTGACCTCGATTGAATAGCGGATGCCACCTTTTGCCGGCTCCATATGCTCTGAGTGAACCGAGCGATAGCCTTTGAAGCGGTGCAATTGGCCGCGCAGGCGGACCGAAAACTGAACTTCATAGGTTGAATTACAAGCGCGTATCGTATCGGCAACATCTTCCGGCAAATCGAGCAGATTGACGGCTCGATCATACATCAGGTTGACGCTTTGAAGAAAGCCAGTGGTTAATGGCTTTTTGTTTTGAAAGTTCATTTGTCCCTACCTTTTTTCAGTTGAGACAAAGATACAACACCTTGTTTTATATCATGATAATTGAAGTTTTTAGTTTCGCACAACTTATCAATGAGATCGAAACAAGTATGGATCGATTTCAGAAAAATCGATCCATTCACTTAAGCTTTTGTTTACTGGGAAATCCGCAGATCTGAGATCGATGTCGCGATTTTTCTGTAAGCGTCACTCAGTTCAGCCGCACTATTTGGCTCGAAATAGAAGTCCGGACCGCTGGCACAATAGCTCAGCACGCGACGCCCTGAGCTCGGGGCCTGAAGCGCCACGGAATAAACCTTAATCCCTGTTAGTTTCATCTGGTCACAGAGCGCACGGGCCTGTGCGTCTGAACGTCCCTGCTCAGGAAAGATCTCAGCATTGAAAGCCCCGTCTGTCATCAGGATCACGACTTTACTGCTATCCGGCTCACTATAGGACATGGGAGCCGATGCGCCTGTAAAGACCCCATCCCAATACTCTGAAACCAGATACCAACTCCACGCGACGCCAAGATGCCCGGCAGTACCGCCGCCCGCCGTCAACCGGTCGACATGCTGCGTCAGCACATCTCGATCATTGGTCAAAGGCACGGGCTGACTCGCGCGACACTCATTGCCACGATACCAGGAGCCCGATCGATTGGGATGCCCAACTTGCCAATACCCGCCGCCAGACCGGCGTGAATCTTCGACAAACCAGGCCTGTTGATGCGCAAGATAAGACCCTGCCGCCGGTGCGGCATCGTTAAACTTGTTGACCCCATCACGCTCCCACACGCAGGTTGAGGTCAGCGTATACTCCAGCTTTTTGGGTTCGTCTGCGCCCGACTTGCCAATCTCAAATCGGATTGTTTTATCGTATAGTTTCCGACCACGACCACGCTGCGAATTGTAAAGGCGCACGCGCAACCGATAATCACCTTCGCGCCAGTTTCGCCCGTGATACTGGCCGCGGCGATCACCATAGAGGGCGTATGGTGCATAATTTTCGACCTGTTTTTGGTATTCGCGCCCGCGCAGATCGAGGCGGATACTTTTGAACCGCCGATGATAGCGATTGTTGCTGGGCACCTTGATATCAATTGACAGCCGTTGCTGAGTTCGGTCGGAGCCGGTCCAGTCTTCAATTCCGATGACGGCATCATCGCCAATCTGACTGATTGGTTTGCCTGTGCCAGCGTCTATCAGCGTAATCTCAAGATCCTTTAGCAAATCGCCAACATCCGTCGTGACGCCGGACCCAGACCCTGAACCTCCGAGAATGTGCTCGTAAGTGCGCGTCGCCGGCACACCTGTTACGTCTTCAAAGTGAACCCCAGCATTCACCATCGTATTGTAGGAGACCATTGAGAGGCGGGTATTCTCGATAATTTTTGGCGAGGCGCCTTCCGGTAGCAGAATATCAATTGCGTCCTTGGCCGCCGCTTTAAGATTCCGCAATCGGCTGGAACTGTTCATCGATCCTGACACATCGAACATGAAAGCAACGTCCACTTTGTCGATGCCGTATTCCGCCTGCGCCGAGACGTCGAAGTCCATCTTTTCTTGCCCTATTACGCGCGTCAGCGATGTTGCCTGGGAGCATCGAATTGAGGACGAAATGATTTCAGTCGTTTGCCCAATATTCAGTTGCGGATTCTGGCACACCATGCTGGCGTCTATGGGGGCCAACTGGGCGTCCATATAGGCGTTGAACGCTGACTCAACCTCTTGTGTGGATGCGCCTGTCTGCTTGATGCGCGCGGCGGCGAGCACCGCAGAATCAATGATCAGTTGCACTTTCTGTTTCTTCTTGACCGTATGCTGAAAATCGATCGCGAAGCCTGCAACCGCGAAGATCGGAATGATCGACAGAGCGAATATCATGACGACATTTCCGCTCTCGTTACGAAGTTTATTCCACCAATTGCTGCACGTCATTTTGGTCTCGCCCGAATTCGCTAAGAATAAGGGCTTACCAAACTATGGTTTGTGCACGTTTGAGTAGAATTATGAAAATTTCAAGCCAAAGTAATATTTTGGTCAGACTCTTCCGCCCCTCAAAACCGCATGCCAACTAGGACAGATCGTGTTCTTCCGTTTGGGCGTCCAGCCAGGCGTCCAATTTTTCGCGATCGACAGAGATCATGGAGCGTTCCTCGCGTTTCAAAAGCCCCTCTTCTTCGAGCGTCTTGATGGCTTTGGAAATACTTATCCGCGTTACCGCCATGATATCGGCGAGCTCCGCCTGGGTGAACTCGACGATTGGGCGATGCCTCGTAATCGTGCGGATCCGTTTGGCCAATCGTATGATCAGGGGTTCTTGCCTCTGTTCGCGAAGGTAGCTCAGAGATACCATGAAACGCTCTGACAGATCCTTGAATAGATACTCCGCGAAGCCAACATCCAGACCGATCAATCTATAAACGGATTCTCGGTCGACAAGCACAACGCGGGTACCATCATCGACAGCGACGATCTGAAACGGATTGACCATTCGAAGATGCATACCGGCATGATGCAACACTTCTCCGCGTTGCCTGAAAATCGCGGTTGGAGACGGTCTTCCGTTTTGAAGATACACCAAAGTCGCTTTGCCGGAGAGAATAATCATCAAGTGATTATCGGTTTGACCATATTCGAGCATGGTTTCACCTGCTCGCGCTTCGAAGAATTCGCCACAAGCCTGGAGCTCATTCCAGGTCAGATCGGAAAATCGCGCGAGTCTGTCTTCTGGCTGAGATGCAACGCTTTGCAGTACGAGTCCCCTTAGAGTTAGGCGGCTTTAGATCGAGCGCAATTAGTCTGATCTTGTTTGTTCGCGTTGACCAGATCTCCTAGAAACCCTTTCGAACGCGCGGTTGCAATAAGATCCGCTATGCCTCGCAGATTGGTCGTATTCTGTTTGTCGAAACACGGCCCGATATCGTTCAAGTCTGAGAAAAACCAACGAATCTCAAGTTCAAACAAAGCCGCTAGTTGACTGACGCGACGCGCAGAAAACCGCATCTCTCCAGCTTCCAAAGACAAGACCTCTTGATCGGGAACCGAAAGCTTTAATGCGAGGTCAGAGACCGAAAGGTTCGCCTGCATCCGCGCTAATTTCAGGCGACTGCCAATCTTCTGTTCCAAAGAGGTCGACATTGATGCTGATCCCCGTGATCGAATCACTTCTCGTAATGTAAATTAGTTTACACTAAAGAACAAACATTCGTAAAGGGGGACGACGTCCCGGTGCGCCGGTCTGATCGTCACATCGTTCGGACTTAGGGTCAACCAAAGGACGCACACTGATGGCTCGCATCATATCGAAATTCGTACGAGTAGATGGCACGCCCTTGAGGCCCGACCCAAACGCCTGTCTCGATATCGTCGGCAATCGCGGCGCAATAAACCGAGTGGCTATTGAGATTTTTTAGGGTCACGGTCGCGACGAAATTGGGCCCCCGGCAGCTATAGGCCTGCGTAACGTGAACGCCGGCCTGAACTTCTAGAGACTCTTTTCGGAAGCCAAAAACTTGCGGAAGCTGTTCGCGGCATTCAGCCTCCGACACCATGTCTGAAAAGGGCGTAGCCTTGACGCGGTTCCAGGTCGCTTTTTGTATCGCCGTATCACTTACTTTGGCCGCCGTCGCACAGGCAGAGATGAGCATCAGGCTTGATATTGTAATAGCTGGAAACTTCATCCGCGCGCCCTTCCATATTGCAGATATCTGCAACCCGTTAGAGCAGCAGAGTGATAACACTCGGCCGCTCCTGCAGTGCATAGTTCTGCGTAAGTTCAGCTCTCGTCTAAGATTAGATCTCGATGACGACCCGATCTGAACTTACACGCTTTTTCTGAGGGTTATCGCATTAACAAAAAACTACTCTTGGTAGATTTTTGACTCCCCTCGATTCCCTTCTTCTCCCGGAATATCCTTTGAGACAGGCTTTTCCGGAAAGTAGTAAATTTTCAACCTTATGTTGTAAATTTAATCTGATCGAGTCACGATTGGGTAAGACAACGACATGGCAAAAACGTACGACCTGGTCATTCTAGGCAGCGGCCCGGCGGGTCGCCGCGCTGCGATCCAAGCCGCTAAGCTCGACAAATCTGTCCTGGTCATTGAAAAGTTCCCGCGCGTTGGCGGTGTTTCTGTTCATTCGGGGACCATTCCAAGCAAGACCTTACGCGAAACTGTATTGAACCTCTCCGGGTGGCGTGAGCGTGGGTTTTACGGCCGCACATATAAAGTCAAAAGCGATATCACA
>JAYZAM010000074.1:0-7692 GCA_036339715.1 Pseudomonadota bacterium
CTGACCGGTGAAAGCTATCGTCTGTTCAGTCCGCTCGCCTTCACCAAAACCTATGCGATGGCCTTCGCGGCCATTCTCTCTGTCACGCTAGTGCCTGTGTTGATGCTGTATCTGATGCGGGGCAAGTTTCGACGGGAGGAAGCTAATCCGCTCAATGCATTTTTCATCTGGGCCTATAAGCCGATCCTTCACGCCGCACTTAGGTTCAAATGGGTGACTGTCGCTCTTGCCGTCCTGATGACGGCCAGCGTGATCGTACCGTTGCAGCGCATCGGATCAGAATTCATGCCCGCACTTTATGAAGGCGAACTGCTCTATATGCCAACCACGCTGCCCGGCGTTTCTTCGACCAAGATGCGCGAAGTCCTCGGTCAGACCAATCGGGTGATGATGACCGTGCCTGAGGTTGAACGCGTCTTTGGCAAGGCGGGCCGAGCAGACACCGCAACGGATCCTGCGCCGCTGACCATGATCGAGACATGGATCATGCTGACACCGAAAAGCGAATGGCGACCTGGTATCACGGTCGATGACATTACCGCTGAGCTTGATGCAAAATTGCAAATGCCGGGCCTCGTCAATTCCTGGGGCTATCCGATCAAGATTCGTATGGACATGGTCTCAACCGGCGTGCGCACCCCGGTCGGTATCAAGGTCACCGGCGACAATCTGAGCGAAATCGAGCGCATCGCACGCGATGTTGAGACTGCCGTGGCGGATTTGCCAGGTACGCGCTCTGCCTTCGCCGACCGCGTGCTCGGCGGCAAATATCTGGAAATCACGCCGGACCGGGCTGAGCTGTCCCGGCGCAATATCGATATGGGCGTCTTCCAGACTGTTGTTCAGACTGCGCTTGGTGGCATGCGTCTCTCCCAATCGGTCGAAGGCCGCGAGCGCTATGACATCATGCTTCGCTATGACAGGCCGTTCCGCGAGACACCTGAAGACCTTGGCAATATCCTTGTCCCAACGCCGACCGGGGCGCACATCCCGCTCGACGAGCTGGCCACGATCGCTTATACTGAGGGCCCGCCCATGATCCGCTCAGAGAATGCGCGGTTGACGGGTTGGGTATTTGTCGACATCGCGGACCGAGACATGGGCAGCTATGTCAGCGAAGCCAGACAAGTGGTGGCCGACGCAGTCAGCCTGCCCGCTGGCTATGCGGTCGAGTTCTCGGGACAGTATGAACAAATGGAGGCGGCAAGCGAGCGCCTGCAGATTGCTATCCCGGCCGCCATCGGTTTGATCTTTCTGCTCTTGATGCTGCATTTTGGCCGCCTTGATCGAACCGCGATTATCATGCTCTCGCTGCCATTCGGTCTGATCGGAGGGCTGTGGGCGGTCTGGCTCGCAGGCTACAATCTTTCGGTTGCGGTGGCTGTTGGGTTTATTGCACTCGGCGGAATCGCGGTCGAAACGGCCGTTATCATGCTGCTCTATATTGATGGACAAGTACGAACAGAAAACCCGACCAATCGGGAAGACCTGTTTGGCGCCATCAGCCGCGGCGCAGCGATGCGCGTGCGGCCAAAACTGATGACCGTGCTGACAATTCTTGTCGGTCTTGCGCCGGTCTTTCTGACCGATGGTCTTGGCGCCGATGTCATGCGCCGCATCGCGCTGCCCATGCTTGGCGGCATGGTCTCAACCCTATTGCTAACCCTGATCGTGATCCCGGCGATCTACTATATCTGGGTTGGCAAAACACTGTCTGCTCGCCGCCCCAAAACTGAGGCAGAGCATACACCTTTCAACATCCCCCAAGGAGATCCCATACAATGAAACCTTTCATTCTTTTCACTGCGAGCGCCTTTGCTCTGACGATCGCTGCCTGTGGCGGAGCTGACGGCGATGCGCCAGCCCCAACCCCCGCTGCAGACGCACCGATGGACATGGCAGACGGCACCATGGACCATTCTGATCACGCTATGGGCGACGGCACGATGGGTCATGGCACAGGCATCATCAAATCTGTCGGTGCGCAGGGCGACTTCCTGACAATTGATCACGGTCCGATTGATGGCATTGGCATGGGTGCCATGACGATGGGTTTTGACATTATGGGCAATGTCGATCTGGCAGGCTTCGCCGACGGCGACCAAGTCGCGTTTATGGTCAAAAAGGGCCGGGACAATTCCTATCGCATCACTGAAATCTGTAACACCGGGACAGATGGTGAAGACTGCCTTGAAGGCATGATGGATCACTAGATCCAGATAGGGAGGGCGTAATATGGGCTTACTCAGATGGTCTGTTCGAATTCACAAATGGGTTGCCCTGATTATCGGCCTTCAAATCCTGCTTTGGATTGCAGGAGGGTTGGTGATGAGCGTGATCCCGATTGAGCAGGTCCGGGGTGAGCATAAGGTGGCTGCGCCTGCGCCGCTCTCCGTTTCTCCTACCCTTATCCTCCCCCTATCAGAGGCAACAGACCGCGCTGGTCTGATCGAACTGAGGGGGGCCTCGATAGGTCAGGTGATGGAGCAACCTGTCTGGCGGTTGACGGGAGCTGAAGGCCAGCACTTTGTTATCAATGCGAAGACCGGCGAGTTGATGACGCCCGTAAGCAGTGATCTGGCTGAGCGTATCGCGAACGCCGATTATTCCGGAACGGGCCAACTGAAAACGATGGAGCGCCTAGTTGATCCACCTGCCGAATATGGAAGGCCCGGACCCGTTTGGCGTGCCACGTTCGATGATGGCGACTCAACGACGCTTTACATTGATCCCAGCACGGCAGAGGTGCGGGCACGTCGATCATCGACCTGGCGGTTCTACGACTTCTTCTGGAAGCTACACATTATGGACTATGATGATGGCGCTGACTTCAATCACCCGCTTTTGATTACGGCGGCGGGAGCGGCGGTATTTGTTGCGCTCTCCGGCCTAATCCTGCTCATCATAAAAATGCGCCGCACATTATTGGTTTGGCGCCGTTCCAATCGTGGATACTGATCTTCAAAAATGATCGACGGGTTCACATTCTGAAGCTTTGCAAGCCGCATAAGGCGAAAGCTGCGATAGAACCCGATTCACCTCAGTAGAAGCGCCGCGGGAATGGTCAGCAGAACGTGAGCCGTAAACGCCTTGCTCTAGACTCGCTCGACATGGAACTCGTCATTGCCCAATATGACGCCGAAAGCAGTCGCTAGTTGAGCGGCTCAAACTCGCCCCTCAACGGTCGCTCGTAGATTCCGAAAAGCGAGCAAAAGCAGACATAAGACTTCCACGACGCTGGGAGCAAACAGTTCGGACGCGCTGCCTCAAATTTCGAACCTCGTTGGCGTGCAAAATCGTCTAACTCAATGACCCCAGGTAAGCGTAAAAGGCTCTGCCCACCGAACTGTCTGGAATGATCTCTAACGCCACACCATCATATCGAATGGAGGCAATGACCGCATCACCATCCATGTTCCAGATTTCGAATCTCAATTTGGAAACATCGAACGCACCTTCGGTCGAAATATAGACGTCGGTTTGCGCACCTTTTTCGATGCTTTTGCCGACAAACACGGGAGCTGTAGGCGCTACAACATCCCTATCAACTTTGAAGTCTTTCGATATCTCGAAAAAACCTTCGGACATCTGACGCATGAGGTCATCGATGTCGAACTGTTCGGAATATCCCCCAGGCAAAGGCGCATAGCCTGAACGCTCGTCCTCATTTGGTACCATTTCATCGACGTGAATCACGTTGCCTTCAAAGACGGCATTATTGATGTGAGCGATGTCGTCTATCGCATACCAGCCCTCACAATCGCGACCATCCAAATGCGGTGAGGGGGAATTTTTGTCAAACTCATCTGGATCTCCCAGATTGGACGCATGGCTTTCAAAATCGTCCCGGTTCTTCCAATACTCGAAAAAAGCCGGGCTTACATGTCCGATCACAAATTCACCGCACAGGCGTTGAACCGAGACATGGAAATGCCTTGTGCCCGAGATTGAATGCGTTGCCGGCCTTTCTTGTTCAGAGACAGGCTGCTCGTCTTCTCCGCCTTCTTCGGACTCGTTTCCTTTGACCTCCAGGCGTGCAGTGCCAAGCGCGAGTATTCGCTCGCGAGTCTGTCCCTCTTCAGCGTCCCATCGCGAGAACAATTCAATGCCGTGATCGTAGAGAAAGTGATAGATCGCCCAGAACACATCGGTGCCCGCACGAGCGCCGATGCGCCAATCATCGCCATCAACGCTTGAGTCTTGATCAGGATCATAATTGTCGTTCATCCAGTGATCCCAAAACGTGCGATAGAGGACTTCATTATCATTCAAGAGATCTACGACTTCATGGCCAGCTCCTTTGCCCTGACCATCCTCCTCCAGATATTCCTGTTCGGTCACACGCCAATGGAATTCTTCCCCGTCAATTTCCAGCTTCCATGAGCTGGTGACAGCGTTCACGAACCGACCCTCAGTCCAGTTTAGCGACTGCCAGTCGTGGAACTTCATTTTCACGACCTTCGATCCATCACCGTTGGCATTTTCATCGCTGCCTTCAGGCTCGTCTACGTGACCAGAAGGGGCCCGCGTTTCGCTAAGCGCGTGCAATGTTGCGGCAAATATTGACTCCGAGGGAGCGACCTCAAGCGCGCTGTTTAGAACGCCCAAAGCGTCTTCTTTTCGGTCCAGCTTGTGTAGACAGGCTGCAAGATTGTTGGTCGACATCACCCAATCGTCGCCCGCATTTTCGTAGGTTTGGCATGTACGAGCAGCTTCGAAGGCCGCGGCTGCCTCATCAAAGCGCTCCAAGCCGACAAGCGCGTTACCCTTCAGACCCTGGGCCCACGCTTCTTTCGCCGGCATGCGGGCCGACGCGTATCCGCCAATCGCGCCGTTGCAATATTCGATTGCGGTCACGAATGCTGCGGCGTCTCCGGTCATGGTGCCGAGATCTATGTGCGCCGAGGCGAGCGAGGCTTCAGCCCATGACCAATCGCGCGGAAAGTCTTCTCGTTGATAAACTGATTGTGCGGCCTGATAATGATCGATTGCGGTTTGCAGATGCCCAGGATCATCTTTCAGACGGGCTAAACGGGTCAGCGCGTTTGCCAAGTTGGTTTGGGACATCGCCCACAAAAGTGGTGCATCGCCTTTCTTCCGGGCGGTAAGCGCTTGCGCATGCGCTTCAAGCGACGCTTCCAAATGTGCGGCGTCTGATGTCCAAGCGCCAAGGTCTGCGAGGGCATTCCCCAAATTGTTCTGCGCCATGGACCAGGTTTCTGTGTCGTCTTCACCTGAAAGAGACGATAAAGCAGATCGATATGCCCCTATCGCGTCCTTGATGAGGGTGTCATCCGCGTCGATTTCAGCAAGGTCGGCCAACGTCGCGCCGAGATTGGTGTTCAACAGGGCGATCTGAGTCTTATGCAGCTCGGGGTCTGAGATCTGTAACGCTAGTTTGTACTGCTCGACAGAGCGCTCCAAGTCGGCACGCTCGCCAGTCATCATAGCGAGATCGGCCAGCACATTCGCTTTAACGGTCATCGTTCTGAGACGTGACGTGCTCGACACGTCAGGTGCGTCATCTGACAACAGCAACTCATAGACTTCGGAGGCTTCCTTAAGACGCTCTGGGTCGCCAATTTGCTGCCCCAGCTGGACCAGTGTGTTGCCGAGATTGTGCGCCGCGGCTCGCCATTTTTTGAACTCCGTTTCTCGATCAAATCCGTTGCGCAACAGAGATCGATACCCATCAGCCGCGGCATAAAGCGCGCTGGCGCCGCCTCTTTGTGTTCCATAATCGAGGAGCGCATCAGACGCGGCAAACCGTGTTTCCGGTGCGATTGGCAAGTGTTCTGACTGTCTGGGTTCGGCGATGGATTCCAGCATATCTCGCGCATTACCCCGGCCGCGCAGTGCGAAGTCCCGCAGATTTACGACGGCCTCGCTTTGCTTGTCTTTGTCGGATTGACGCAAGGCTTCTGCGGCGGCTCGGAGGTCTGCGCCTTCAGCACGCCGTTTCGCAATATCAAACAAACGTTTAAGCGCCGCGAGCACGAGCAGATTTAGGGAAAGCCGATATCCCATGATCGTCGCCTTGGCCCAGGTTGAAGGATCGGCAGGTGCGCCAATTTTTTCAAACCCAATGCGGTCTGCGTAGAGATCATAATAGTCCACGAGCGAGCCCGCTTTAATCGTTTCAATCAACGTATAGATTAAAAAGGTGAAGGGGCCTGCATCTTGGTCGAGCGTAAACCCGATCCCGTGTTCCTGAAGTTGTGCAAAGGCGACAGGCGTAAAGACGAAAAGAAAGGCTACGGCCACCAAAACTTCGGTTCCCAAAGTGCCGTCGATTTTGATGTCCTTTCGCTCGAATGGAATGCTCGCAATCGCCTCATCCTCATCGCGAGACCAATGACGGAACACGACGAAAATGGAGAACACGCCAAATCCGACAAACGCCATTCCATATGGCCAAGGCAAAAAAACACTCGCCACAACAAGCCCCAGGAAATAAAGCAGCAAGATCGGAATCCGGACATACTTTTTGCGGAACCGGGTTCCAGTGATCCAAGAAAATCCGTGAACAAGTGTCCTATCCAGCCGGCGCGCACCTGAAATTACGCGCTCAAATATACCGCCGCGAGAATTCGCGTTTTTATCCCGTTTCAACGCTGAAAACAGCCCGTAGCTTAGCGCTAACACGCCGATGAGTGCGAGAGACGAAAGCGCTGAGGTCAGCGGTGTGGGACTAGATAAATCGATCATCCAAACTCAATTGAACACGCTGAAAACAAATGCAATTATTTATCTCTGCTGCGCACGAGGCGATTTCGCTCGCGATTGTTCAATCCAGGTCCTGTATCGGAACGCCCAAACGCGCTTGGATCTGCACTCAGCTTATGTCCGCTAATAGGAACTAGCCGCCGTTAATCATACAACGCCATGAGAAATCGACAGAACATTCACAATCTAACAAGTGTATTTATTTCGGTTTTATAATGAGCTATATTAAGCCCATGCTGCACGTGAGTGCAGACCGGCAATGTGCAGCGGCCATGGGGTCGTGAGTATTGCTAGCGTGATGCGATAGGTCTGCAGGGTAGCGTGTCGACAGAGATGGCGTGACGCCTGAACAGCTGAGCCTGCGGTCATGGGGCCGTGGTCTTTCCCACAACTTAGACTGAAAGGAGTCCAGATATGGATCATCCGATCGGCGTGGAGTGCTTGGCCATAACGTCACTCAAACCTTCGCCGCGCAATGCGCGCACCCATAGCAAAGCGCAAATCAAGCAGCTCGCTGCGTCTATAGAAGAGTTCGGGTTCACAAACCCCGTGCTCATCGATGAGACCAAGACCATTCTCGCCGGCCACGGCCGCGTCGAGGCGGCGAAACAGCTTGGGCTGAAAGAAGTCCCGGTCATTCGCATTGAGCATATGACGGCTGAGCAAAAGCGCGCCTATATTATTGCCGATAATCAGCTAGCGTTAAATGCCGGTTGGGACGAAAGCCTCCTGGCTGTCGAGCTTGGCGAGCTGGCAGAGCTCAGCTTCGACGTCTCCATCACTGGATTTGAAATGGGCGAGATTGATCGCCTGATCGGGTCACTCGATCTAAACAAAGCTAGCGATGAAGATGACATCCCCTGCCCTGATGATGGCCCCGCTATCACCGAGCTGGGCGATGTCTGGGAAATCGGACGCCACCGACTGATTTGCGGCGACGCCACCGAGATGGAGGTCTATGACCGC
>JAYZAM010000075.1:0-4953 GCA_036339715.1 Pseudomonadota bacterium
GTTACCATGCTGGCCACCGTCGCTTTTTTGAGTACCAATCCGCCGTTTGGGCTGACCGGAAATGATGTTGCGCGGCTCTCAGCGCCAGCAATTGGTCTTTGGCTGTTCCTGTTCATTCCCCTTTTCTTCATTCTGATGCCCGACGTCTTCAAGAGCGGCGCGACCTGGCGGCAAGCTGCACGCGACTTTCGCAGCCCCGCCAATCGTGTCCATCCTTATTCATGGGTGAAAAGCCGGTTCATCCAGTATCCGAATGTCATGCGCTATTTGGTCGGGCGGATGATCTATGCGGATGGCATCGCGGCCATGCTGACCATTGGTGGGGTTTATGTCGGCGGTGTTCTCGCCTGGAACACACAGCAGCTTGCCGTTTATGGCATTCTTGCATCCTTCTTCGCGGTAATTGGTGGAATTTTTGGTGGGTTTCTGGATGGTCTGCTCGGCCCCAAACGCGCGCTCATGTTCGAATTGTCCGCCGCAATTCTGATTGGAATTTTCCAGATCTCGATCACGCAGGACGCATTGCTGTTTGGCATGGTCCCAGCCGGGCATGTCGTCTGGGAAGGCGGAATTTTCGAGACGCTATCCGACGTCGCTTACTTATTGGCGGTCATTCCGGGCGCGATATTCCTGGTCGCGACCATATCTTCGAGCAGATATATGCTGCTACACATCTCTCCGCCGGAAAAAGTCGGTGAGTTTTTCGGGTTCTATGCCATGGCAGGTAGCGTCACCGTTTGGCTCGGGCCAGGCTCAGTCGCGCTGGTGACATGGCTCACTAATGATCAGCGGGCTGGCTTCGCGCCAGTACTTGTGCTGCTGGTTACCGGGCTTGCGATTATTGCTACGGTCAAAGCGGACAAGACACCCGAGCATATGAAGTCTCAACCAAACTCTTAGGGCGCGGTGAATGCGCAGGACCAAGAGCCACCTGAGCGGTCGCGTGTAATCGAATCGACCCGGCGGGGGCGCAGATAGAACTTGTCCGAAAGCTGCTTCGACGTGGTGAAGAAATAGCCGATGCTGGAATTATAATCATACTCGATTTCAGACATGATCAGCGTGCCGTCTTCGGGGATGAGATTGGCCGGAATGGTAATTTGTTGATCCGTTGCGTAAGCCGTCAGATTACAGCCATCGCTCCAGGCCACTTTGATGTCGCCATCATCTTCGTACAGGCTGGTGACGCGCATCCGGGCACCCGTCATTTCGTTCGGCTGCATGACCATGCGTGTGGCCTGAAAGATATCCGCAAGATCGTCATTGGTGACCGTCGCAGCGCGTGACGTCAGATCGCCCAAGGCTGCGGTCGCGCCTGTGACTTTCCGGTCCAGCGTCATCATCAGAGACAGTTCGATACACCCGAAATAGATCATCGCCATAAGCGGAGCGATCAGCGCGAACTCGACAGCTGAAATGCCATCATCAGCCTTAGAAATTTTGCGAGAGAACTTGAACATGTCCCAGGTCCTTAAAGTGCGCGCGCTTAGGAATTGCCGAACGGCTCATTGCGGAAGGCGATGGTGGCCTGAAGCAGCCGGCGATTATTGCTCATATTTGCGAGCGGTGCGCTCATGCCCGGGATAATCAGGTCCCACTCATAGAATACGCGCACAACGACGATTTCGTTCTGCCCACCAGGCGCAAAGCCGAACGCCGACGTATCAAGGTCCCCTGTCGCCGGATCGATGGGCGATGGATTATCCGTGCCGGCAAAATTGCTGAACGTTTTGACATCGAGGCTGAGCTTGTCATCGCAAGTCATCAGACCAAAAAGCTCAGAGCAGACTGCAGCTTTAAACGTCGCCTCATCAAATCCGGCCTGTTGAAACTGACCGGTCTTGATCGAACGCGCCGCCTCATTGGCGCCGTGTTCGAGAATCGAAGACATGATGAAAATCACGCAGACTTCGAGCAGCCCAAAAATGATGAAAAAGAATGGAACCGCGATCATCGCAAACTCGACAGCGGCAAGGCCTCGCTTGTCGCTCGCGAATTGCTCAAACTTGTTCTGCCAGCGCGGTGCGAAAACACCGGGTGTCGGCAAATTGCGCATTGCACGCTCCATGACATGAATTGTCCCGAACCCCCGCTTACCAGATCATGTTTTCGGTATCGTTCATGGGGTCTATTGAATTTCATCGAATTTGTGCGGCATCAAAGGGGCTTTACCTACCTCGTTTAATCCACCAAATGGGCTTACATATCTGTGGAAAGGCCCGCCGGTTATGACCCATAATCCGATCCGCCCCTGGCGAAACATAGAACGTCGCGTCTCGCGACAAATTCGGGTTGGATCGGTGTTGGTCGGAGGCGATGCCCCGATTTCCGTGCAAACAATGACCAACACACCAACGCCCGATGTTGGCGCCACGCTGGATCAGATCCACCGCGCAGCCGATGCCGGCGCCGATATAGTGCGGGTCTCGTGTCCGGACAAAGACTCGACCGCCGCATTCGCGGCAATCGCCAAAGGTTCGCCGGTGCCATTGGTCGCGGATATTCACTTTCACTACCAACGCGGCATTGAGGCGGCTGAAGCAGGTGCCGCGTGTTTGCGGATCAATCCCGGGAATATCGGCTCACCAGATCGGGTCAAAGAGGTGGTCAGCGCCGCGCGTAATAATGGCTGCGCCATTCGCATCGGCGTAAATGGCGGATCGCTGGAGAAGCACCTGCTGGAAAAATATGGCGAGCCGTGCCCGGATGCGATGGTTGAAAGCGCACTCGATCATGCCCGTATTCTCGATGATCTCGGCTTTCACGACTATAAAATCAGCGTCAAAGCGTCGGATATGTTCCTGGCAGTCGCCGCCTATCAGCAATTGGCGGAGGCGACCGACGCGCCGCTCCATCTCGGCATTACAGAAGCCGGTGGGCGCAGAATTGGCACCGTAAAATCTTCAATTGGCATGGGCAATTTGCTTTGGATGGGCATTGGCGACACCATTCGCGTGTCGCTGTCCGATGATCCGGTCGAAGAGGTGAAAGTCGGGTTCGATATGCTCAAATCGCTCGGGCTCCGGACGCGCGGGGTGAATATCATTTCCTGCCCAAGCTGCTCGCGGCAGGGCTTCGATGTGATCGCGACGGTCCAGACTCTGGAGGAACGGCTCGCACATATTGCCGAGCCGATCACGCTCTCGATCATTGGCTGTGTGGTAAACGGCCCCGGCGAAGCGGCGATGACGGATCTCGGGTTCACCGGCGGCGGAAAAGAGAGCGGCATGATGTATGTCTCGGGCCGCCCCGATCACAAACTATCCACTGCCGATATGATTGAGCACATCATCGAACAGGTCGAGGCCAAAGCCACCCGCCTGAAAGCGCAGCGCGACGCCGAAACGGTCGCTGCGGAATAGGCCCTTATTCTAGCCGTTCGCAGGTTGAGTCTGACACCAGGGCTGACGCGAGATCATGAGCCTCCTGGGTCGGCGCGAGGCGCCGGATCAACGCAATTCCGCGACCATTAAGCGCCAGAGCGTCGGGTCGCGTATTGGCAGCCGCGCGCCTCACTTCAATGCCTGAGAAATCGCTTTCCGGACCAAGGTTGGCAACAAAGACATTGTCGGTCTGGGAATTGAAGATCGAAAGCGATCCGTAACTTTGTCCTTTCGGAGCATTGATGAAGACCGGTCCCTGCGTCGTATCGAACCGGCAGATCGCATAGGCGAGATCTGGCGACGGGCGTACGATCCGCTGCGTTTGCGGGGTTTGGCGCGGCGAAGCGACGAACTGATAGGCAGGTATGCCTTGGGCCTCAAATGTCTGATGGGCTTTGCCCATGATAAACCCGGGGATCCCGCCAAGCACGAAGACATGCGCGAGCGCGCCTGTGATCAAGAACACGATAATCGGAACGATAAGACGCATTATCCAACCTCCCCGCGACAAGACAGGCGCTCAATCTTTGGTGGCGCCAGCGCCGCTCCGGGATCCTCCAGCAAGTCACCGCTTGGCTGATAGAGCCGCAATGTGAGATCAAAAAAGCCACCCGCACGGCTCGAAACCCAGGCTGTGTTTTCGGTGTCCGGTGCTTTGGCGGACACGATGAAAGACCAGTGTGACGCATCCGCCCCGTAAAGGCTTTGCGCTTGGGACTGATCAAACGACAAACGCCCATCATCATTCATGGGCAGTTTGTTCCCAGCGTCGTACAACGTAATCGACCACCAGGCCGCCGGAAACTGGCCGCCTTGCACCCGATAGGTGCACGCCTCACTGAGCGCTTCGCCGGAATCATCTTCGGTCTTCAGGAAGTAGACAGCTTCTTCCTTACGCAGCCCCATCAAACCATTTCGAGCAACCCTAGCGCGCACATAGGGATCGGCATTTTCTGATCCAATGGACCAGTCACTGCGCCAGTCATCGATATTGATGGCATTGCCGATTCGGGGTCCGCCCGAAATCATGCCCCCCAACCAAAGCGCTGACAGCGCGCCGAAATTCGCCCCGAATATAATCGCGACAATCAATCTGATGATCCATTGCATATTGGCCTTATATCTCACATCGCGAACTCGTGAAGAGAGATTAAGCGCAGGCTGACTTGCCTTCTTAGAGGGTCTGAGTCATCGAGATGGTGAGCCTCCGGAGACGCGAAATGATCCTGCAATTACTGAAATGGACCGTTCGACTCATCCTGGCCGTGATCATCCTGTCAGCAATGTCCGCCTGCACCATGCTCGGACTCAATTATGCCAGTCTCGAAACGGAGAATCGCCCGGAACCTCGACCGGTGCTGGATGCTGGCTTTGATCCAGATCAGACGCGCAGAACGCTTGAAGCCGAGCTTTACGGACCCTGGCCTGAAAACCTGCCAATCACGGTCGGCGAGACACGCATGATCGACGATGCCTATCTTGGGGGGCGCGGAACTCTGGAAGAGATTATGATCACAATCGGTTCTGGTGATGGCGCACGCACCTTCCCCATCGTTCTGGCCGTTCCGAA
>JAYZAM010000076.1:0-4654 GCA_036339715.1 Pseudomonadota bacterium
AAGATGAACGGACCAACCATTTTCCGATTATGGAAGGGCAGAATTCGCCGCACGACGAAGCCATCGCCTAGATCTTTTTCCCTTGGCTTTATGATTTGCTCTACCAAAGCGCTCATGTCGTGGTTCCTTGTGTCTTTCGGTCTGATTGGCCAGATAAACTAATGAGCCATGATCTCCACGATTTCGTAAGCGAAATTCGCGCATGTCAATTATGCGCAGGTGACATGGAACGTGCCCCGCGGCCGATCTTGCAGGTTTCGTCCAGTGCCAAAATTCTGATTGCGGGGCAGGCGCCTGGAAACCTCGCGATGGAATCGGGGCGTCCATTTTCGGACCCATCCGGTGACCGGTTGCGCGACTGGTTGCAAATCGATGCCGAAGAATTTTACGATCCTTCGAAAGTGGCGATTGTTCCAATGGGCTTTTGCTTTCCAGGATATGATAAGAATGGCGGCGATATTCCGCCGATGAAACGGTGCGCCGCGACCTGGCACGCGCCATTGTTTGAGCGCCTGCCACAATTGCAATTGAAGGTCCTAATTGGTGGTTATGCCCAGCGTTGGCACATGGGTGGACAGGTTGAAAAAACATTGACAGCAACCGTCCAGAAATGGCGAACCTTTTTGCAGCAGGGCGTCATTGTTACGCCACATCCGAGTTGGAGAAATAATGCATGGCTGAAGCGAAACCCTTGGTTCGAAGCCGAATTATTGCCCGTTTTGCGAAAGCGAGTGCGGCGATTATTGGCCTGAGCCTGCTCCTGTTCGGAACACTTGCGGCCTGTGTCACACCCGCAACGCTGAAAGCGCTTGAATTGGAGGCTCCGGAAATGCCGCAACTTGATCCTCAGAATAATCGGATGGTCAGCTTTGACGGCGCTGAGCTTGGCCTCACCGTTTGGGAAACAGACGCGAAGCCCGATATCGTTATTGTCGGCGTTCACGGCATGAATGACTATGCTAATGCCTTCCATATGGCTGCACCTTATTGGGCGGCGCGGGGTGTGAAGACCTACGCGTATGATCAGCGCGGCTTTGGACGTTCCTACGGCCGAGGCGAATGGCCGGATGAGGACGCCATGCGCGAAGATTTGCGAACCGCAGTGCGGCTTGTGCGCGAACGCTATCCTGACACGACGCTGGCAGTGGTTGGAATATCCATGGGCGGGGCGATGACAATGACGGCCTTTGGGTCAGATCGCCCCCCGGAAGGCGTTGACCGGATCGTGCTCAGTGGACCCGGACTGCGAGGCTGGGGCACGCTGCCCATGATTCAGCGGGTCGCCTTGTGGACCAGTGTGCGCGTTCGCCCGGGCTGGGTGGTGCGTCCGCCGCGCTTCGTAAAGATTGAACCGAGTGACAATATCGAGATGTTGCAGAGACTCTGGGCCGATCCGCTTGGGCTAAAAACCAATAAAATTGAACAGGTTCATGGCGTGATTGCGCTTATGGAGAATGCGCATCGATCCGCATCGGCGCTGCCGTCAGAGATCCCCGTGCTTCTGACCTATGGCGCTAAGGATATTGTGATCCCTAAAAATGGCGTCAAACGGACGGCAAAAGTCCTGCCCGATCATGTGCGAACAGCCTATTATCAGGACGGATATCACATGCTCCTCAGGGATTTGCAGGCCGAACTCGTCTTCGAAGATGTGCTGACCTTCCTTAAGGATCCGGGGGCGCCTTTGCCGAGCAATGTTGGGGAAGTTCCGGGGCGCACTTGAAGCTGTGTGTTGACCCAGCGAAAACAAACGTTACACCCGCGCTTTGTTTCAGATGCAACTAAAGCAGTGGGCGGCCCATGTTCGACAATCCTTCTTTCGATCATCATGAAGGGGTGCATTTCTTCAGCGACGCTGCGAGTGGCCTGCGCGCGGTCATTGCAATTCATTCAACCGCGCTTGGTCCGTCAGCTGGCGGCACGCGCATGTGGAATTATGCCAAGAGCGAGGAGATGCTCACGGACGCGCTTCGGCTCAGTCAGGGCATGAGCTATAAGAACGCGATGGCGTCTATTCCGCATGGCGGCGGAAAGGCTGTCATTTGGGGGAACTCTAAAACGGATAAATCCGAAGCCCTGTTTCTGGCATTCGGCCGCGCTGTCGAGAGCCTGCAAGGGCGCTACTGGACGGCTGAAGATGTCGGCATTGATACGGCTGATATTGATATCGCCGCAAGAGAAACCCGCTTTGCCGCCGGTTTGTCTGAGGGCGTTGCGGCAAGCGGTGATCCTTCTCCGGTCACGGCGCTCGGCGTGTTCAAAGGGATTAAACAAACCGTTTTGCGTGCCTTCGGTAATGATGATTTGAACGGCAAGACGGTCGCCGTGCAGGGCGTTGGTTCAGTTGGCGGATATACGTGTGAGCACCTCGCCGAGGCAGGAGCGAACCTTATCATAACCGATATCGATCAAGAGGCTCTCGCCGAAATTGCGGGCAAGACGGGCGCAAAAATCGTTGCGCCGGATGAAATCTATGATGTCGAGGCTGATGTGTTTTCGCCCAACGCCCTCGGGGCCGTCATCAATGAAGACACACTCAAACGCCTGAAGGTCAAAGTGATCGCGGGTGGGGCGAACAATCAACTGGTTGTTCCCGCCATGGGCGAGTTCGTGCGCCGGGCGGGCATTCTCTATGCGCCGGACTATGTCATCAATGGGGGTGGCATCATCAATGTCGCCGCCGAGATTTCCGGGTCATATTCTCGCGATTGGGTGGATCAGAAGCTCGATACGCTGATCGATACGCTGGGCGATGTGCTCGACACATCGCTTGAAAGTGGACGTCCAACCAATGAAGTCGCGGATGAGATTGCCCGCGCGCGGATCTCGGCAGCGAACGCCTAGAGCGCCGGCTGGATCGGACCGTCCGCGCGGCCGTGGACAAACTGATCCACATGCGCATTGCCGCTCTCATCAATCTGGCTGGCAGGCCCGCGCCAAATGATCTGGCCCTCGAAGAGCATCGCGATTTCATCCGCAATTTTTCGGGCACTCGCCATGTCGTGCGTAATCGAGATTGCTGCGGCACCGAGCGCCTTTGTCTGCTCGACAATCAAGTCATTGATCGCATCTGCGGTGATTGGATCGAGGCCGGTGGTCGGCTCATCGAAGAAGATCAGCTCGGGTTTGGAAACGATGGCACGCGCCAGGCCGACGCGCTTCTGCATGCCACCTGAAATCTCAGCCGGTGTGAGATCCGCAACATCAGAGCCAAGCCGGACCTGTTTCAGGGTCTCGATTGCGCGTTCTTTGGCATCCTTGCGCTTCATTCCATCTGAATTGAGCAACCTGAACGCGATATTTTCCCAGACGGTCAAGCTGTCGAACAGAGCTGCGGATTGAAACAGCATGCCAATCCGGGCGCGCATGGCTTCGCGTGTTTTTCCCTGATCGTGCGTGACGTCGTCGCCATCAAACAGGATCTGACCGGCGTCCGGCGTCATTAGACCCAGCGCGTTTTTCAACATGACCGATTTGCCGGAACCCGATCCGCCGAGCACCACGAGCGATTTGCCGGGTGCAACATCCAGATTCACGCCCTGCAAGACCTTTTTGGGGCCAAAGGATTTGTGAATATCTTTGAGTTCGAGAAGCGCGCCTGTCGTCATGAGCCGAAGTCCACGAGAATGGTTGAAATCAGATAGTTGAAGGCGAGGATCAAGACCGCGGCCCCAACCATGGCAAACGTCGCCGCGCGCCCAACGCCGGTCGCCCCGGCGCTCGATTTGTCGCCATGATAGCATCCGAGGATGGCGATGACGCCGCCAAACACAACGGCTTTGATCAATCCGACGGTGACATCTTGCCAAGTGAGGAAATCGAGCGTGTTGCGCAGATAGGTTGTTGAGTCGAACCCGAGCCCGAGTGTGCTGACCGCCCAGCCGCCCATGACCCCAATGATATCTGCGATCAATACCAGCATTGGCAAAGTTAAAATACCGGCCAGGAAGCGGGGCGCGTAGAGATAACGGAACGGATTGGCGCTGAGTGTTTTCAAGGCATCAATTTGTTCGGTAACCCGCATCGCACCAATTTCGGCCGCAATCCCCGCTGAGACGCGACCGGCGAGCATTAAGCCGGTGATCGTTACGCCAAGTTCGCGGGTGATACCAAGGACCACGATGTTGGGAACAAATTGTTCGGCCCCAAATCGACTGCCACCAGAGTAGATGTTGAGCGCGAGCGCCGCCCCGATAAAGATTGCTGACAGTCCGACTACTGGCAGGCTGTAAAACCCAATCGCGATCATCTGGCGGAGAATCTGAGACGGATACCAGCGCGGCGAGAAGCTCGCGCCGATGGTTTTTCCAGTGAAAATGGACAGCCGTCCGACCTCGCCCAGCAGACCAAGCGTCGCCGCGCCCAGCCATTGAAGTGGATTGGGAAAACCCGATTTAGCTTTGGTAGAGGCGTTTGACACGAGGGGTAAGTCCTGTGGTGAGTTCGTATCCAATAGTGCCAACGAGGGCAGCTTGTTCTTCTAATGGTGCGTCCGGCCCGATCAATTGGCCATAAACACCCGGTCTTGCAAGGTCCGCTGCGTTCGTGACGTCAATTGTAATCAAATCCATCGAGACGCGTCCGAGAATGGGACAGCGCGTGCCACCCAGACTGACATAACCCTTATTGGATGCGGCGCGGGGGAGGCCGTCTC
>JAYZAM010000077.1:0-5994 GCA_036339715.1 Pseudomonadota bacterium
ATTGTCGACCGATGCAAAGATATGGTTTTGGTCAGCGGCTTCAATGTCTTTCCAAACGAAGTGGACGGTGTGCTCGCAAGTTGCCCAGGATTGCTGGAGGCGGCCAGCGCTGGAATTCGGACGGAGGCCGGGAGCGAGGAACTCCACGCTTTTGTGGTTGCCAAAGATGGTGGTCTGACGGAGGAGCAGGTTCTGAACCACTGCCGCACCAATCTCACGGGTTACAAAGTGCCGCGTAAGGTTCACTTTATCGAAGAGTTGCCGAAAAATCCGATTGGCAAGATTTTGCGACGTAAGCTGCAAGAGCTGATTTAACGGGCAACCAGTCGCCACAATATTGCCCCATCTAAATCGGATTTTGACCATTGCCAGCGGTGGGTAGATGCCATAAACGCCGCGGCCAATGGTTAATGTTGCTGATTGTTAAGCGGACCGTCCTTTCCCGAAAGTATAATGAATAAGGCGTTTGGACGTGCCCAGAAATACTTAACGATCCAAGGTGGGATGATAATCGTGGTGAACTGGCAAACACGCCTCGCGAGCTTTGCGCGACATCCAAGCACTTGGCTGATCGCAATCTGCCTGGTGCTTGCGGTGCTTCATTTACGAAGCTCCCCGACGCTACTCAGCCAGCTTCGTGCCGTCACGATGTACGATTTTTCCCTGTCGATGAGCTTTGTTGGGGACGATCGCGATGTCGACGTCACCACGTTCCTGCCCTTCGATGATGAGCGCCAGGACATTGTTCGCGAAAACATCTTGTCGGGTCAGCTCCAGTTTGATGATCAGACGGGCCCCTCCGGCCGGCGCGGTATGTGGTCCGGCGATCAGGGCCGTGAAATTCGTTATCATGCGCTGATTACCTCCAAAGAGCTGGTCTACGATCTCGAACCCTCATTGCAGTTGCCGCAATTCCTGCCGGAACAATATTCTCAATACCTGATTGAAGAAGAAGACATTCAGGTAAGCCATCCTGAAATCAGTGCCTTGTGGACCCGGATCCAGCCGGCCGACAGCCGTGAACTGGTCCCGGTTCTGTCGGCAATTTATGACTACACATATCAAGAGATCGAAGGCGCGCCGTTTAAGGGCACCACAGATGCTCTGACAGCGCTCCGGCTTGGGCGCGCGAGC
Organism: Pseudomonadota bacterium; assembly: GCA_036339715.1. Lineage (GTDB taxonomy): Bacteria > Pseudomonadota > Alphaproteobacteria > Caulobacterales > Hyphomonadaceae > Henriciella. The sequence continues at coordinate 1,135 of JAYZAM010000077.1, forward strand.
TGCAACGGAAAAGGTCGCTTGTTCGTGGCGCTCGCCCGCAGCAATGGTATTCCCGCCCGTCTGGTCGGCGGCGTGATCATGAATGAAGGGTCCAAACGCACATCTCACCAATGGATTGAAGTGCTGATTGAAGGTCGTTGGGTGCCGTTTGATCCGACCAATGGGTATTTTGCGACTCTGCCGGAGAATTACTTGCGCTTGTACACTGGCGATCACGCCTTGTTCCGGCACACGCGCAATATCAACTTTGATTATCAATTTTCGATCAAGCCGGTCAGCCAGTCGCCAGCGCTATTTGAGTTCGAGGAAAACGAACCAACCCTGAACCGATTTAACGCGGCGCAACTTATGCGCCTGACGGGACTGCCAGAAGAAATGATCGGCGTGTTCCTGCTGTTTCCACTTGCGGCCTTGGTGACGATTTTCCTGCGCGCGGTCGTCGGATTGAAAACGTTCGGGATCTTTATGCCCATGCTCATCGCTGCAGCATGTGTGAATACAGGCCTCTGGCTGGGACTTCTAACCTTTTCAGGCATTCTTGCTTTTGCAATCTTGATGCTCGCGTATTTCAATCAATTCAACGTCCTGAAGATTCCACGTCTCGCCGCGGTGATTACAATTTGCACGGTCTTGTTTGTCGGGCTGTTGCTCTGGCTTGGGCATCGCACCAATATGCAGTTCGGCGTGCTTGCCTTGTTCCCGGTTGTGATCATCTCCTTCCTGGCAGAGCGCATTCACAACATGCTGGATGATGAAGACTGGCAAGGCCTGGTCATTTCAGGCGCCGGCACGATTGTGACTATTGTCGCCTGTTACATTGTCTTCTCTTCCGTGCTGCTGAAGGGCCTGTTCGCATTGATGCCCGAGCTTCTTCTTCTGGTGCTCGGGGTGCAGCTGGCGATCGGTCAATGGTCGGGCATGCGCCTGCAGGAATTCTTCCGGTTCCGCGCGATTCTCGACAAGGGCCCGGTGCTCGGCATGAATGCCCGGAATCGCTTGCTGATAAACGAACTGAATTCCAAAGACTTGCTGGATCTCGCAACCGACAAGCTGAAAACCAAAGACGTGTTGAAGGCTGAGGAAGTTCCTGTGGCCAAGACCTTCGCGGTGTGTGACTCGTTTCGCGATTTGCCCGACTTTATGGAAATCCTGTCCGAATTTAACGCCTTTGCGCTCAAGCCAAACCGCGGATCTCAGGGCAATGGCATTTTGATCATTCGCGGACGTGAGGGCGAGAGTTTCGTCACGGCGGGTGGCCGGGTTTTGAAACCCGAACAAATGGCCCGCCACGTTCGAGAGATCCTCAACGGCGCCTATTCGCAGGGCGGCGAGGAAGATACCGCTTATGTTGAGCCACTGCTCGAGCAGCATGAAGATCTGAATCGGCTTGCCGATTTTGGACTCTCGGACATTCGCGTCATCCTGCACCATCAAAAACCGGTTTCGGCTATGTTGCGGCTGCCGACGAAACGATCGGGCGGGAAAGCAAATCTTCACCAGGGGGCCGTCGGGCTGGCAATTGACCTAGAGACCGGCAAAATCACCCATGCGTCGCAAAAAGGCGAAAGCATCGAAAAACACCCGGACACAGACGTTCAGCTGGTTGGCTTTAAAATTCCGAAATGGCGTCAGATCATGGATATTTCGAAGCGGGCGTCGAAGGCGATCCCGCTCGGTTATATCGGGGTCGATATCTGCGTCGATCAAAATCGTGGGCCTCTTATTCTAGAGGTAAATGGCCGTCCGGGAATCGAAATTCAAAACGTACAACAGAAAGGCCTTGTTGAAGGCCTGACCAAGAAGGAGCTTGCCAATGCATGAGCAATCACCTTTCTTTTCCGCGCCGGTGCTGACATGTTTGGCCGCCGCTATCGCGGTTGTCGCCATGGCAGCAGAATTTGTCGTTCGCGCCGACGAAGACACAACGATTGCGCGCTCGATTTCTTCTGATGACCAACAGGAAATTGAACTCGTCGATGCGGTCGACTTGTCGGACGAGTATGAGGCGGGTCTGGCTGAAATTCTGCAGGATACGGCCTTGGCACCGCTGTCTTACGACGTGTTGCAGACGACGCCGATCTTTCGACGTGCCACGAGTGCAGACAAACCTAAGCTCGCTGCCTTTGTCGGCGAGGCTCTGACCTCGCGCAAACGATTCCAGGAAGCGATTGATGTCCTTAAAGGCCTGCCGCCTGAACAGCGTATTGAGCATGGCGTATCATTTTCCTATGCGTTGTCATTCCGCGGTGCCGGTAAAAATGAAGCCGCAATCGAAGCGTATGCGACACATCTTGCGGCGCATCCGAACCATAATCCCGGCTACGTGAATTATGGTATTCTGTTGGCTGAATCAGGCGAGCATGAAGAGGCTGTTCGCGTGTTTGAGCGTTCGGTCGAGATCACCAGCAGCTCTCGCAAAGGCAAATCCTTGTCTTTGCTCGGGCAGTCACAAGTCGCGCTTGGACAATATGAGGCGGCCATCGACTCATTCGATAAGTCGATTCAGTTCAGGCCCGGTAGCGGCCCGACCTGGCGGCGATTTGCAACCACCAAAGCGCTCGCAGGATCGTATCCAGCCCAGGAGATTGAAGCGGATTATCAGCGCGCACTTGCCCTGGCGCCCGATAGTTCTCTGACGATGAAAGAGTGGGCGGAGTTTAATTTCTCACTCGGACGGTTTGAAACGGCGATCCCGATGTTCCGGGATGCGAACGAAATCAATCAAACGGATTTCGACATTTCATTTGCCCGCTCAGTCAACTTGCTGGCCTCCGAGCGCCCCCGGGCCGCCCGGAATGTTATTCGCCGGATGCCCAACATTGAAATGTCTACAGAGCAAGAGATTTTGCTCCGGGCGCTTCAAGAGGCCAGCGGGGTTATTCGACCACCGACTGTCGAGACCTGCGATGAGACGTGTGCGGCGCGTGGCGAAAATCAACGTATCATTTATATGTGCGTCCTGCTCCAGCTTGGCATGAATGAGACAGAAGCGGCGGCTGAAATCGCGAACGAGTTGCCGGCAACTTCGATATATACACAGCCAGCGGCATTCGCGCTGGTGCGCGACGAGTACCGCGATGGCGCGCCGGAGCGGGCGTCTGAGCGTCTGGATGTCTTGCTCACGAAGAACCCTGACAGCCCACTCTTCTGGCTCTACAAGGCGCGGACCCTGGTGGCGACCGAAGCGGATGAAGAAGGCTTGGATGCCTTCATTAAAGCTCTGGAGCTTAACCCAGAAAGTCGCAAGATTACCCTGGAGCTGAGCGGGCACCTTCAATCGCTCCAACGGTTTGAGCCTGCTGAACAGGTTTTGGCGGGTTATCTCGTCCTGAAACCCAATGATGCGCCGGTCTTATCAGCGCTTGCGGGTGTTCATGCGGCCTCCGGTGATCTTGAGAAAGCCGAGGAAACGCTCTTGCAATTGATGGATCTGAACGAGGATATCGACATCGAGATTACGCGCCAGCTCATGGATGTTCAGATCGGACTTGAGCAATATGAGGAAGCGCTAACCCTGGCAGATCGGCTGATTGAGCAGGACCCGGCCAATATTCCGGTGCGGCGTCTGCGTGTTCAGGCCCTGATCGAGGTCGGCGAAGCCGAGGAAGCCGAGGCAGAGCAGGACAGAATTGCCCGCCTGATGCCTGAGACCGGCGGTTCCGAAACGAGCGAAACGGGAGTCAGTGAGTTCGCGTCACCGGCGCCCTGACCTCGAAAGGATCAATAAACCGGAGAAGGTCTGCATTTCATGCGGAAATGGGTTTGACTCGTGCGGCTGTTTGGTGTTTACCCGCGCCTTCATGTCCGCGCCGGAACCGGCAGCGGCCAAAGTTTCATTTTTTGAGTTCTGAGAAGGACGAGCGTCATGTTCGCGGTCATTAAGACAGGTGGCAAACAGTATAAAGTTGCCGAAGGCGATGAAATCGTCATTGAGAAGCTCGCCGCAGACGCTGGGGACAGCGTCACGTTTGAAGACGTTTTGATGCTGGGCGACGACAAGAAAGTAACCATTGGTGAGCCTGTGGTTGCTGGGGCAAGCGTGGTCGGCACTGTCGCCGCGCAGCGCAAGGGCGCCAAAGTCCTGATCATGAAAAAGCGTCAGCGTAACACCTACCGTCGCAAGAAAGGTCATCGCCAGCTTGAAACGGTAGTGACCATCGAGTCGATCCTCGCAGACGGAAAGAAAGCGCCAGCTAAGAAGAAAGCTGCGCCAAAAGCCGAGGCAGCCCCTAAGAAAGAGGCAGCACCAAAGGCTGAAGCGAAAGCGCCTGCTGAGAAGCCAGCAGCCAAGAAAGCGGCTCCTAAGAAGGAAGCGGCTCCAGCGGCAGCTGACGACCTGACCAAAATGAAGGGTCTTGGAAAAGTCTTCGCCGGCAAGCTTGAGGCTGAAGGCATCACCACTTTCGCGCAAATCGCGAAAATGAAGAAAGCTGATATCGACGCGCTCGAAGAGAAGATCGGTGCAGCAGGTAAGTTTGAGAGCAATGACTGGGTCGCCCAGGCGAAAGAGCTCGCGAAAGGTTAAGCATTCGGGTATAAGCTCGGATCAGAGATTGGAGACCGGTTATGGCTCATAAGAAATCAGGCGGCTCGTCAAAAAACGGACGCGATTCAAATCCTAAGTATCTCGGCACCAAGAAATTTGGTGGTGAGCACGTAATTCCTGGAAACATCATTATCCGCCAGCGCGGCACTAAGACCTATCCGGGTCGCGGCGTTGGCATGGGCAAAGACCACACGCTCTACGCACTCGTAGAAGGCAAAGTAGAATTCACGCGCAAGCGCGGCAACCGCCAGTACGTGTCAGTGGCACCACTCGCGGACGCAGCAGAATAGCGCGGTCTCGTCCGGCCGCCGAGG
>JAYZAM010000078.1:0-4257 GCA_036339715.1 Pseudomonadota bacterium
AAGCCTTCATAATCGAACTCAAAGAGCGCGATTTCGCTGAATTTTCGGTCGAGTTCAGATGATTTCGCATGGATATTGAGCGCTGAAAGTTATGACAGCGCTGACTATCAGTTTTGACAGCGTTTACCTTCCAGCGAGGGGTGGCTTTGGCCAAAACCTTGCAGTTGTATCCGGGCTCCAAGGCTGTGGGTATGGTCTTGATTGGACGCAGATGACTAATTCAGGGGAAGAAACACGTGTCTATACAGAATGTAGAGTTATCGGATCTCGGAATCGATGCGGGCGAGGTTCGCCAAAACTGGAGCGAAGAACGCCTTTACGAACAAGCAGTTCGTAGCGGTGAGGCTGAAATTGCAAAAGGCGGCGCGCTCCTTGTGAAGACGGGGAAGCATACAGGCCGGTCCGCTAAGGACAAATTCACCGTCCGCGACGAGACAACCGAGAACACCGTTTGGTGGGACAATAATGCGTCCATAACGCCAGAGCATTTTGAAACGCTTTGGCAGGACTTCCAAGCGCATCTGACCGGCAAGACGCTATACACTCAACAATTGTTTGGCGGCGCCGATCTGGACCACCGTGCACCGGTTCGGATCGTCAATGAGTTCGCTTGGCACTCTCTATTCATTCGCCACTTGCTGCGCATCCCGACGACGGAAGAGTACGAAACCTTCGCGCACGACTTCACCATCATTAACAGCCCGAGCTTCCGCGCAGACCCTAAGCGCCATGGCACGGTCTCTGATACGGTTATCGCGGTCAACTTTGCGAAAAAGCTCGTCCTGATTGGCGGCACAAGCTATGCGGGTGAGACGAAAAAGTCGGTCTTCACGATCCTGAATTATATTCTTCCCACCAAAGGCGTGATGCCGATGCATTGCTCAGTCAATGATGGCGGAAATGATGATGCGGCGATTTTCTTTGGCCTGTCCGGGACAGGTAAAACAACGCTCTCAGCCGATGCCAGCCGCACTCTGATCGGCGATGACGAACATGGCTGGTCTGAAAACGGGCTCTTCAATTTCGAAGGCGGTTGTTATGCCAAGATGATCAATCTTTCGCCAGAGAACGAACCTGAAATCTACGCCACCACAAGCATGTGGGGTACGGTTCTGGAAAATGTTGTCATGGATCCGGAAACCCGAGAGTTGGATTTCTTCGACAACACGCTCGCCGAGAATTCGCGTGGTGCATATCCGATCTCAGCAATCGAAAATGCCTCGCTGACAGGTCGCTGCGGACAACCCAAAAACCTGATCATGCTGACCTGCGATGCCTTTGGCGTCATGCCGCCCATCGCGAAATTGACCCCTGAACAGGCCATGTATCACTTCCTGTCTGGCTATACCGCGAAAGTGGCGGGCACAGAAAAAGGCGTGACCGAGCCGACCGCAACCTTCTCAACCTGCTTTGGCGGTCCGTTCATGCCGCGTCACCCAAGTGAGTATGGCAAGCTGCTCGGTGAGCTGATCGACAAATACAATGTCAATTGCTGGCTCGTTTCGACCGGTTGGACGGGCGGCGCCCATGGCGTTGGGCACCGTATGCCAATCAAAGCCACACGCGCGCTCTTGAACGCGGCTCTGGATGGATCTCTGAATGATGCAGATTTCCGCAAGGATGAGACATTTGGCTTTATGGTGCCAACCGCGCTTGAAGGTGTCGACGCAACCATTCTGAACCCACGCGAAACCTGGTCCGACAAGGCCTCTTACGACGCCCAGGCGGAGAAGCTGGCTGAGATGTTCATTGAGAACTTCAAAGTCTATGAAGCGCATGTTGATCCCACCGTGAATGCAGCTGGACCACGGCTCAAAGTCGACGCCTAAGGCGACGAAGATCACTCGATTAATTTTTAAAGCGCCCCTCCTTGAGAAGGGCGCTTCATTATTGGGCTCGTGCCGTTTCGTTTGATGCCCAGGATCGAGTGCGCGATTGACGATGGCAATAGGACAGGCAAAACTGCGTCGTACGAGGGAGACGATCTTGCGGACAATCCTGTTACTTGCACTGGCGATGATCTGGGTCGGTTTAAGCGACGCCCAGACCAAGCGGGCCTTCATAGTCGGCGTTCAGAACTATGATGAGCTAACCGATCTCAGCAAAACATTGGCGGATGCGGAGGGTTATGCTGACGTGTTCGAAAATGAACTTGGCTTTACGGTCACCAAGCTGCTCGATCCTTCCTTCACGGATTTCCTTATCGCGCTTTCCAATTTCGAAGCCTCAATCGAAGACGGGGATGAAATTGCGTTCGTGTTCTCAGGCCATGGTTGGTCGGACGGGGCCCGAAATTTCGTCGCCATGCGCGACGCCCCTTTGCGCTCGACCGAAGTGGTCCTGGAACGGCTTACCTTTGATTTGAATGAGGCTGTGATCAATAAGTTTCGAGCCAAGAACCCGAGCCTGGTGCTGGCGATTATCGATGCGTGTCGCGATAATCCATTTGACCTAGGGACAAAGACCATCACGAAGGGCCTCGTTCCACAACAAACCATCCCCGGAACCCTCGTCGTCTATGCTGCCGGTGCCAGTCAGCGCGCGCTCGATCGCCTCGATCCAGAGGACGCTTCGCCCTATTCAGTCTTCACCAGAACATTGCTGCCCAAGCTTGTCGAAGCCAATAAACCCCTGATGCGCTCTTTCGACGAAGCGCGAGCCGAAACGGCCGAGCTGGCTCAGACCATCTCTCACGCGCAACGTCCCGCAATCTATTCGGATATTTCACTCGACTTCTGCTTTGCCGACGCCTGCGCGACAGGAGATGCCAGCGCGATTCCAGATCCCGCCACCCAGCGCGCCTCCTTTCTGGCCGCCTATCACGACTTCCACACGACCGGCGAAGATCGTTATGGCTATCCAAAAGAAATGTTCCCAGCCGATGCCATCAAAATCATTCAGGAGAGCGATCTCGATGGCGATGGCTATCTCGATTATTACGTCACCATCGAACACATCTTCTTTTGCGGATCAGGCGGTTGCCTGCATGAAGTGGTGTTGCACGAAGACGGTAATTACCGCGCGGTCTATCAATCGAATGGCGGCAATCTTCAAATCCTCGAAACCGAACAGCAAGGCGTCCGAGATCTGGCGCGAGGTTTCGGCTTCACTTATGAACGCATGTCTGTCTATGAGCTGATGCGATTTGATGGCACGGACTATCAAATTGGCGCGGTTATGGTGTGCAGCTATCTGACGACCTATTGTGGTCTTTCCGATGTTTTCGCAGAAGACGAAGAAGGCGACAGCGATCAACGTATGGTCTTTTATGCCGTCGATGATCGCGAGGCGTTGGCCCAGAAAATCTCCGCTGGCACAATCTATAACGGCCTGGAATCCGCGTTCGCGCAGGACGCCGAGGAAGTTGCGGGCGCGTCCTTCGACGAGATTAAGGGTGTCGACTCAACCGGTTCCTTTGCCCTCGTTGATATCTGGAAAGGCACGCATGGGGTCGCTCGCCTGGACGCCGCCGAAACGCCCTGATCGATCTATGCCGCTGCGCTCGGCCGCGCGGAAACCTGATCGTGCCAGCGTTTCAAATGAGTCAAACCTTCATCATATGGAATGCCGACGAGATTGGTCGCAAAATCCAGCGTCGCCAACAAAACCGCGTCGACGACAGTATAAGTTTTACCCGCGACGAACGCCGCCTTTGCCAACTGATCATCCAGCAATTTGTGCCAGATCTGAGCTCTTTTGCGATTCTGTTCTGCAACTTCAGGAATCTGCTGAACAAGGCGCGCCGTCAGGGGGTGTCCATGAATCCAAACCATGCCGACCGGGACCATGAAATTTAACTCAACCCGGCGCAGCCACATCTCGATTGTCGCTTTTTCAACGGGAGAGGTTCCGAACAAAGGCGGTTCGGGATGCATCTCTTCAAAATATCGGCAAATCGCGACGGATTCTGAGATACAGGTCCCGTCCTCAAGTTCCAGAACCGGAATACTCCCGATGGGGTTCTTTTTAAGGAAATCCGGGTGCTTCTGCTCTCGCTTCAGAATATCAACATGAACCAGCGGCACCTCAAGGCCCTTCTCGGCGAGAAAAATCCGAACGCGCCGCGGGTTGGGGCCTTGTTTGAAATCGTAGAGCTTCATGTCTCTAGGCTCTAAGCATAATCACGCTGCCATTACGCCCATAATCGGTCTCGCCCCGCTGGTTTCGCCGGCGATTGGAAAAGTATGCCTCATCCATCGCGCAGGTATCATGTGGGATCCGATCAATCGTGTTGACGCCTTCGCGCCCGAGGACGGT